>NZ_JBVVQU010000013.1:27586-125410 GCF_055811555.1 Mesorhizobium sp. WSM4813 | reverse complement strand
GTCATGGCACTTCCCCTTCCACGGGAATCGGTGATCGCAACGTCACCAGCGTGCCATGGCCGCCCCTCGCCTCAGAGCAAGGGCTGTTCTCTCTCCAAAGCTTTTTGCAGAACCTTCAGGACATTATCCACTCGGCGGAGCTGGCATGCAATCTTGTCCGGTGCATTCCTGCACAGGGTTATCCGCCGGCGGGAGACAGTTTTGCCCCTCGCAATGAACTGGCGGCTGCTCTGTTGCTGCTTCGCTGTTCGGCGGAGCCGGCTGATCCTCAGCTCGAACGGGCGGCATTCCAAGGCCGATCATGGCCGTGCACAGGAGCGCAATCCGAAGCAACTTCATTTCCGCCTCCGCGGCTGACAGCGAAATGCAGACTCCACTTTCGACCTGCGGCCTACATCCTGTCACCCGCGAACGGCGTTAACAGCGCGTTTCGTTGCTGGTCAGAATCTTGGTGATCCCGACAGGAATCGAACCTGTGACCTACAGATTAGGAATCTGCCGCTCTATCCTACTGAGCTACGGGACCACGCGGCCCGACACATAACCGCTTCGGACCGTTTCGCCAAGAGGCAGGCTCGATGCAATCGGCCGGTTGCGAGTGGATCGCAAAGATGAGCTGGGGATCGCGGAACTTCGGACCACCGCCGCGCTTTAGTGTGCCGAAGGAGATGCCGCATGAGTGCTACGAAAGAGTTCTTTGAAACCTGGCTCCAGGAGAACGTCGGTAACATGCCCGCTGAAAGCGAGGTGAGCGTGGCGGTCCTGGCTCAGCAATTCGAACAAGATGCCGACGCGGCTGGCTATGGTCACGAGGTGCGCGAAGACGAGATCGGCGACATTGAAGAGGCTATTGCGGAAGCCCTGAGCAGGGCCAGGGCAGGCGAAGAGCCGCAGGCTACGGCCGAAGAGAGTGATCTGGCGCCCGTCATGGAGGCGCTGGAGATTGACGACCCGAAGAGCGGACCATAGCGGTCCGGCAAATCAGGCTGCCAGCGCCGCCTCCGCCAGCTTCACCCAATAGCTCATGCCGTGCGGGATGACCTCGTCGTTGAAGTCGTAGGCCGGATTGTGGAGACCGGCGGTGTCGCCATTGCCGATGAAGATGAAGGCGCCGGGCCGCGCCTCCAGCATATAGGAGAAATCCTCGCCGCCCATCACCGGCTGGATGGCGCGGTGCACATGGGCCTCGCCGGCGACTTCAGCCGCGACGTCGCTGGCAAAGGCCGTCTCCTCCGGATGGTTGAAGGTGACGGGATAATTGGCATTGTAATCGACCTCGATCGTTGCGCCGAAGGCCGCGCCCACGCCCTCGCAGATGGCGCGCACGCGCTGCTCAGCCTTCCTGGCGACCTCGCCCTTCAGCGTGCGCACGGTGCCGGCGATCTCGGCGCTCTCGGGAATGACGTTGTAGGCGTCGCCGGCGTGGAATTTCGTCACCGACACCACGACAGCCTCGACCGGATCGGTGCTGCGCGAGGCGATCGTCTGCAGAGCGCCGACGAGCTGGCTGGTGATGACGATCGGGTCGATCGTGCCGTGCGGCATCGCTGCATGCCCGCCCCGGCCCTTGACGGTGATGGTGAATTCGGCGGTCGCCGCCATGATCGGGCCCGGCTTGATGGCGAATTGCCCGACCGGCAGGCCCGGCATGTTGTGCATGCCGAATACCTTGGAGATGCCGAAGCGCTCCATCATGCCGTCCTTGACCATCTCGTTGCCGCCGCCGCCGCCTTCTTCGGCCGGCTGGAAGATCACTGCGACGGAGCCGGCGAAATTGCGCGTCTCGGCAAGATATTTGGCGGCACCCAGCAGCATCGCGGTGTGGCCGTCATGGCCGCAGGCGTGCATCTTGCCCGGAACGGTCGAGGCGTAGGTTTTTCCGGTGGTCTCATTGAGCGGCAGCGCGTCCATGTCGGCGCGCAGGCCGATGGTCGTACCATCGCCCAGGCGGCCGCGGATGATGCCGACGACACCGGTCTTGCCGAGCCCGGTCACCACGTCGTCGCAACCGAAGGCGTTCAGCTTGTCGGTGACGAAGGCGGCGGTCTTGAAGACGTCGAAATTCAGCTCTGGCGTCTGGTGCAGATGGCGGCGCCAGCCGGCGACCTCGTCTTGCATTTCGGCGGCGCGGTTCAGGATCGGCATGATGGTTCCATCTCGCTGTTGGAGCAGACGGGCTCTGCCTGCTGCTTTGCAAATTGTGCCTGCTGTTTTACAATTGTCATTCAGGCACTTTGCCATGTTGACGTCACATAGGCTAAATAGCACCGCAAGATTGCGATCCGGATAGGGGCCGGATCACCATGCTGGCGATCGCGTAACAAACCTTACGGAGCCAGAGGCGACTGCGGCAAGAGGCGATTTCGGATTCCACCATGCGGTACAGGCATTTCCTCAAACTAAAGCGCGTCGCGTTTGACCGGCCTCATGCGACGCGCTTTAGCGGTGTTGTTTTTATGCATGTCGTTATCGCAAAACCGCTGCGCACTTTTGCGCGACATGCATTGCTGGCGGGCGCCGTGGCGCTTCCGGTGCCGGCCGGACCGGCTCTCGCCAATCCGACGATCGTATTCGAACTGGGCAACGGCAAGATCCTCCAGCACCAGGAGGCTTTCAAGCGCTGGTATCCTGCCTCGCTGACCAAGCTGATGACCGCCTATGTGGCATTTCGTGCGATTGCCGCGGGCGAGGTCCAGCTCGATTCGCCGATCAAGATCACGAAACGTTCCGCCGGCGAACCGCCGAGCAAGATGGGCTTCAAGCCGGGCTCGGTCATGCGGCTCGACAACGCGCTGAAGATGATGCTGGTCAAGTCGGCCAACGACGTCGCCATGGCCGTCGGCGAGAACATCGGCGGTTCGCAGGCCGCTTTCGCCGAACGCATGAACACCGAGGCGCGCCGGCTCGGCATGACCGGAACGCATTTCGTCAACCCGAACGGGCTGTTTTCGCCGGACCAGTATACGACGGCGCGCGACCTCGGCTTGCTGGTGATGGCGATCCGCACGGAATTTCCGCAATATGCCCCATGGTTCTCGATCGAGGGCCTGGCCGTCGGCAAGAAGCAGATCCCGAACTACAATCTTCTGATCGGCCGCTATCCCGGCGCCGACGGCATGAAGACCGGTTTCGTCTGTCCCTCGGGCTTCAACATGATCGGCTCGGCAACACGCGACGGGCGCACGCTGGTGGCGGTGGTGCTTGGCGAGAAGTCGGCCGTCACCCGCGCCGAGACCGTCGCCAGGCTGCTCGACCACGGCTTTGCCACTCCGACACCGGGCTGGTTGACTGTGGCGGCTCTGCCTTCCTATGGCGACACCACATCGGTCAACGACCTGAATGACGAGATTTGCAGGAAGAAGCCAGCTAAGGAGCAGTCGGAAGCTGTCACTGTCGGCGATAAGAATGCGCCAAAATCTCCTTATCGGAAAAAGCTCGACCATGTGCCGACATTGGTCGCCGTCGGCCTTGGCGGCGCCACCGGGCCGAAGCCGAAGGCGATGCTCGATGCATCAGGCCGGGAATATGCCGACGTGCCACTGCCGAGCTGGCGGCCCGACCTGCCACCGCCGCCCGGCGCCGAGCCGACAGTGATCGGTTCCGCCACCGCGGCCCAGGAGCCCGCCAAGGCCGTGAACTAGCCTGATGAGTAGCGGCTTTCCCATCGCCGTCTCGGTGCTGACCGGTTTTCTCGGGGCCGGCAAGACGACGCTGCTCAACCGGCTGCTCAGGGATCCCGCGCTTGCCGACACCGCGGTCATCATCAACGAGTTCGGCGAGGTGGCGATCGACCATCTCCTGGTCGAACAGGCCTCCGACGGCATCATCCAGCTTTCCGACGGCTGTCTCTGCTGCACGGTGCGCGGCGAACTGGTCGACACGCTGGCCGATCTCGTCGACCGGCTGCAGACCGGCCGCATCGCCCGGCTTGCCCGTGTCGTCATCGAAACCACCGGCCTCGCCGATCCGGCGCCGGTGCTGCAGTCGATCATGGCGCATCCGGCGCTGGTCCATGCCTTCCGGCTCGATGGCGTCATCACGCTGGTCGACGCGGTCAACGGCAATGCGACGCTCGATGCCCATGTCGAGGCGGTGAAGCAGGTGGCCGTCGCCGACCGCACCGTGCTGACGAAAGCCGATCTGGCCACCGATCCGCGCGACGTCGAGGCGTTGCGGGACCGGCTGCGGCAGATCAATCCGAGTGCCGAACTGCTCGATGCCA
Source organism: Mesorhizobium sp. WSM4813 (assembly GCF_055811555.1). Classification (NCBI taxonomy): domain Bacteria; kingdom Pseudomonadati; phylum Pseudomonadota; class Alphaproteobacteria; order Hyphomicrobiales; family Phyllobacteriaceae; genus Mesorhizobium; species Mesorhizobium sp. WSM4813. The sequence continues at coordinate 121,188 of NZ_JBVVQU010000013.1, read as the reverse complement.
GTGATAGAAGGACCGATGTAGCGGCGCTGTTCGATTGCGGCCTCTACAACCCAGCCACCAAGTCCGCCGACGTGCGGCGATGGCTGGGCGAGGAAGCCGCCCATGATCACCATGACGATCATGACTATGGCGATCATGAGCACGATCATCGGCACGATTCCCGCGTGCGCGCCTACTCGCTGGTTCATGACGGGCCGGTGCCGTTTTCGGCGATCGAGATGTTCCTCGACCTGTTGCGATCGGCGCATGGCGAGCGCCTGCTGCGCATGAAGGGCGTCATCGAATTGCTGGAAGACCCGTCGCGGCCGCTGGTCGTCCACGGCGTCCAGAAGATCCTGCATCCGCCGGCGCGGCTGCCGTCCTGGCCGGACGGTCAACGCGGCACAAGGCTGGTGCTGATCACGCTCGACATGCCGGAAGACTACGTTCGCCGGCTGTTTGCTGCCTTCACCAACCGGCCATCGATCGACACACCGGACCGCGCAGCGCTCGAAAGCAATCCGCTGGCCATCGCCGGGCGTCCGTGAAGCTGCCAATCTCCCCCTCGAGGGGGAGATGCCAAGTGGTGGCAAAGAGGGCAGGCCAGAGGGGGTCGGCGCGACCGGACGCGGCCTCCTGCGGCAGATCAAGGTTGGCGCTTTACGCGAGGCGACCCCCCTCTGTCGCCTTCGGCGACATTTCCCCCCTCGAGAGGGGAGGTTTATCCCGCTCAGCCGCCGCCGCGCTCGACCAGAAAGCGATGGCCGCCGGAAACGGCTGTCGATTCGACCAGGTAATGACCGTCCTCGGTACAGAAGGCGGGAATGTCGATGACGGCGAGCGGGTCGGTGGTTTCGAGCCAAAGCCGGCTGCCAGGCTGCATCGCCGCCAGCCGTTTCTTCGCCTTGAGCACCGGCAGGGGACAGTTCAGCCCCTTGAGATCGTAAGTGGCAACGCGCCCGGCCAAGGCTGGGAACCTCAGCCGCCGAACATGCCAAGCAGCTTCTTCTTCAACCTTGTCGCCGTGCTTTCGGCGTCCGCGGCCTGCGTTTCGACTGCCGGGGCGGCCTCCGATGGCGCTACGGTGGCGGTGACGACAGGCGTTTCTGCGGCGGCCTTAGCCGCTTCCTTCTCGGCCAGTGCCTGCGCCTTAGCCGCCTCTTTCTCGGCCTTGGCTGCTTCTATCGCGGCAAGCCTTTGCTCCTCGGCCTTCTGCTTGGCGGCTTTTTCGGCGTCGAGCGCGGCCATCTTGCGGCCCGCCGGCGAATCGATGCGGCCCATGCGCGCCGTCGCCGTCAACGAGCCGTCGGCGTTGAGCGAGGGCGGCTCGATCGGCACGCGTTCGCCACGGGCGCGCTTCTTCGACCACTCGGAGACGATGCTGGCTTCCTTGATCCCGGCGATGGTCGGCTTGGGCGCCGGCACGCTGGCCTTGACCGCGCCGTTAAAAGCCGATTCGTAGGTGCTCTGATAGGCATTGAAGGCGCTCTTCAGCGAATCCGGCTGCGTCGTCGCGGGGCAGGCGCCGGTCGGATCGAAGGTCGCGCCGTCAGCCGCGACCTGGTTGAAGACATAGCGCTTCTCGCAGACATCGACCTTCGGCGGCACCTTGGTGATCTCGAAATTGTCGTAGCCGACCTTCAGCATCTTCCAGAATTCGTAGTTCGGATCTTTGCGATAACGCGCCATGTTGGCGGCGGTCATGCGAAACGGAAAAGCCTGGATCTGGAACTCGGTCTGCCCGCCCAGGAAGGCATCGCGGCCGAAGGCGTAAATCTGCTCGATCTGTGCGTCGGTCATCGAATAGCAGCCCGACGACGAGCAGGCGCCATGGACCATCAGATGGGAACCGGTGCGGCCATTGGCGCGGTCGTAGGCGTTGGGATAGCCGATGTTGAACGCAAGGTGGTAGCTCGACCGCGGATTCATCTGCGCCGGACGGACCGTATAGAAGCCTTCCGGCGCCTGGCGGTCGCCTTCGGTGAATTTGGGACCCAGCTTGCCCGACCATTTGCAGATATCGTAGCTGGCGACCAGGTCGTAGCGGCCGTTGGTCTTGGCCTTCCAGATTTCGAGTTTGCCCTCTTCCTTGAAGATGCGGGCCATCACCGGTGAGGTGCGGGTCATGCCCTTGGCGTTCATGCTGGCTAGGATCTTGTCGGGCAGCGGCTTATTGGCGTGGGGGGCAAAATCCTTCATTGAAGAATCATTGCAGCCGGCGACGCCTATCGCGGCAATCAGAAGTCCGGTGCGGGCAAGCTTGGCAAACATGGATATGGCTATGTCTTTTCTTTCGAACCGCAGGCATCAGCGCCGTCAGGCCCAACCCTAAGCCCGTTAACCTTGAAAATTCCTTACCGCAAGCGCCGGACGCATCCCCTTACAGCAATTTGATTGAACCGAATGCCGCGGCATTTTTGTGGCGGAAGCGCTCAATCTTGCCACATTGCGGCGCGGACACCCATCTCGCGCTAAAGGTTTCGCCCCATAGCCAGGTATTTTTCGCGGCGCTGCTCGCGAAAATCGGTGTTGGCGCCGGAGAACTCCTTCATCGTCTTCGCGATGAGGTCGCCGGTGGCGGCAATCACCGTTTCCGGGCCACGATGGGCGCCGCCGAGCGGTTCGGGAATGATGGCGTCGATGATCTTCAGCTCCAGCAGATCCTGTGCGGTGATCTTCATATTGGTCGCCGCATCCTTCGAGCGGGTGGTGTCGCGCCACAGGATCGAGGCGGCGCCCTCCGGCGAGATCACCGAATAGATGGCGTGTTCGAGCATGTAGACGCGGTTGGCGGTGGCGATCGCGATGGCACCGCCTGAGCCGCCTTCGCCAATGACCACCGAGATCGACGGCACCTTCAGGCCGAGGCAGGCCGAGGTCGAGCGGGCAATGGCTTCCGCCTGGCCGCGCTCCTCGGCATTGACGCCGGGATAGGCGCCGGCCGTGTCGACCAGCGTCAGCAACGGGATATTGAAGCGGTCGGCGAGTTCCATCAGCCGGACCGCCTTGCGGTAGCCCTCCGGCCGCACCGAACCGAAATTATGCTTCAGCCGGCTGGCCGTGTCCGAACCCTTTTCCTGGCCGATGATCGCGACCGGCTCGCCGCGGAAGCGGGCGAAGCCGCCGACGATCGCCTGGTCCTCGCCAAAATTGCGGTCGCCAGCAAGCGGCGTGAAATCGTTGAACAGGCCCTTTATGTAGTCGACGCAATGCGGCCTGTCCGGATGGCGCGCCACCTGCACCTTCTGCCACGGGGTCAGCGCCCTATAAGTGTCGCGCAATGCGTCGCGCACGCGTTTCTCAAGACGGCTGATCTCATCGCCGACATCGACCGCCTCGCCATTCTCGGCGAGCTTCTTCAGCTCGACAATCTTGCCTTCGAGATCGGCAACCGGCTTTTCGAAATCGAGGTAATTGTACATTCTTGAGCGGACCGATAAGCCGGGAGGCAATGACTGGCGGAACCTGGGAAATAGAGGCGCCGGGCGGTGGAACGTCGTCCTCACATAGCGATATGACGCCTAGTCGGCAAGCGGATGATGATCGTTGACCAGCCGCACCAACCGCTCCTCCAGCACATGCGTGTAAATCTGCGTCGTTGAAATATCGGCATGGCCAAGCAACTGCTGCACGGCCCTGAGATCGGCGCCGTTCTGCAGGAGATGGCTGGCGAAAGCATGGCGCAGCACATGCGGCGATATTTTCGCCGAGGCGATGCCGGCGCGCGCGGCAAGGCCCTTCAGGTCGCGGGCGAAGACCTGCCTGGAGAGATAGCCGCTGTCGCTTGCTGCCGGAAAAAGGAACGGGCTATCTGCGAAAGCCTGCACCGTTGCCCGGGCAGCGAGCCAGGCCCGCATCGCCATGCGCGCCTTTGCCGACAGCGGCACCATGCGTTCCTTGTCACCCTTGCCGCGCACCATGAAGAAACGATCGTCGCGCAGCGCCACCGTTACCGGCAGGCCGACCAGTTCGGAAACGCGCAGGCCGGTGGCGTAGAGCACCTCGACCAGCGCGTGCAGGCGCAGCGCCGCCAGGCTGTCGCCATCTTTCAGCGAGCCGTCAGCTGCCTCTTGCGCCGCACGGTCGATCAGCCGGCCGGTGTCGGCCTCGCTCATCGTCTTCGGCAGCGGCCGGCTTTTCTTCGGACTGTCCAAGGTTCCGGTCGGGTCGTCGCCGCGCAGGCCTTCCGCATAGAGGAACTTGAAGAACTGGCGGATCGCCGACAGTTTGCGTGCCTGCGAGGTGGCAGCAAAGCCGCGCGCGGCGATCTCGTCGAGATAGGCGCGGATATTGGCGGCGGCGGCACCCGCGAGCCCGCCGTCGATCTCGACTGACGCGTCTTCGAGGTCGCGGCGATAGCTGGAAAGCGTGTTTTCGGCAGCGCCGCGCTCGGCGCTCATCATTTCCAGAAAGGCTTCGATGCGGGCCGCGCTGTTCATTATCTCTTGGGTCAGTTTTTCTTGATTTAGTTTTTCTTGATTCTTCAGTTTTTCTGGGGATTCAGCTTTTCGGGTGGAATGCGCACGCTCATTTCGGCCTTTCTCGGCTCGACGAACATCGCCAGAGCGAACATCGCGCCATAGACAATGCCGGTCAGAATCGTGAGCGTCACGACAAAGCGGAACAGTGTCGGCATCAATTTTCGCCCGTCTTCTTGTTCTGCGTTTCCAAACCCTGTGCCCTTATGAGACGCCAATCCGGCCAATTCAAGGGCCAAGCTCGGATGATGCGCGGCCGCGCCACGCTTGACGCAATCAGGCTTTTGATGTCGATACGCCGGCAAAGAGGGCCTAAGCAGGCATTCGTGGGCTGGCCCATGAATGCCTGCTTGGATTCTTGGCTTGTCGCAGGTTCTTGTCGCAAAACGTGGGACACTTTTGCGGAACCTGCTTAGAAACATCATGGTGTCATGAACGCACTACCAGCAAATCCTCCCGATGAGAGCCATGCCGCGCTGCTCGGCCGGCTGGGCAGCCGTTCCATCGTCTTTGTCGGCCTTATGGGCGCCGGCAAGACGGCGATCGGCCGCAAGGTGGCGGGGATGCTGGGACTGCCTTTCATCGACAGTGATCAGGAGATCGAAAGCGTGTCGCGCATGAGCGTCCCGGAACTGTTCGAACGCTATGGCGAGCCCGAGTTCCGGGCGCTGGAGCAGCGCGTCATCCTGCGCGTGCTGGAACACGGCCCGCAAGTGCTGTCGACGGGCGGCGGCGCCTTCATGAGCGCGCAGACGCGGGAGGCGATTGCCGGCCATGGCGTGTCGGTATGGCTGAAGGCCGAGATCGACCTCTTGATGGACCGCGTTTCCAAGAAGCAAAACCGGCCGCTCCTGAAAAGCGCCGATCCCCGCGCCGTGATCGAGCGGTTGATGGCCGAGCGCTATCCGGTCTACGCAGCCGCAGATGTCACTGTGCCGACCCGCGACGATCGCAAGGAGGTCATCGCGGCCGAGGTGGTGAACGCGCTTTGTGGGTATTTCGGTGTCGCCTCCGCGACAGGCGAGGTGCGCTCGTGAGCATCAATGCGACAGTCACCGTCGAAGTCGGGCTCGGCGATCGTGCCTATGACATATTGATCGGCTCCGGCCTGCTTTTGCGCGCTGGCAGCGAGATTTCGCGCCGCCTGCCCGGCACACGCGCCGCAGTGGTCACCGACGTCAATGTCGCCGCAGCACACCTCGATACGTTGAAGGCCGGCCTCGAAAAGGGCGGCATCCAGCCAGCCGTCATCACGCTGCCGGCTGGGGAAAAGACCAAGAGTTTCGCGCATCTCGAGGAGGTGGTGGACGGCGTGCTCGCAGCCAGGCTTGAGCGCGGCGATGTCGTCATCGCGCTCGGCGGCGGTGTCATCGGCGATCTGGCCGGATTTGCCGCCGGAATCGTGCGCCGCGGCATGAATTTCGTGCAGATCCCGACTTCGCTGCTGGCGCAGGTCGATTCCTCGGTCGGCGGCAAGACCGGCATCAACAGTGCGCGCGGCAAGAACCTCGTCGGCGTCTTCCATCAGCCGAAACTGGTGCTGGCCGACACCGAAGTGCTCGACACGCTGCCGATCCGGGAATTCAGGGCGGGTTACGCCGAACTCGCCAAATACGGGCTCATCGACCGCCCCGGCTTCTTCGCCTGGCTGGAGGAGAACTGGGGCCAAGTGTTCGCCGGCGGCCCGGAGCGGGCCGAGGCCATCGCCGAAGCCTGCCGCGCCAAGGCCGATGTCGTCGCCCGCGACGAGTTCGAGACCGGCGACCGCGCGCTGCTCAATCTCGGCCACACGTTCGGCCATGCGCTGGAGGCCGCCACCCATTATGACGGCGCCCGACTCGTCCACGGCGAGGGGGTCGCCATCGGCATGGCGCTGGCTTATCGCTTTTCGTCACGCCTCAATCTGGCAAGTCCCGACGACGCGGCGCGCGTCGAGGCGCATCTTCGCGCTGTTGGCCTGCCCTGGTGCATGGCCGACATTCCGGGTGAATTGCCTGATGCCGAGGCGCTGCTCGCCTTCATCACCCAGGACAAGAAGGTGTCGCGCGGCGCGCTGACCTTCATCCTCACGCGCGGCATCGGCCAGGCCTTCATCGCCAGGGATGTGCCGGCGTCGGAAGTGCTGTCATTTCTGAGGGATAACCATCCGGGTCAGCAAAGCCGCCCGGGTCAGCCGAAAGGCCGCCCGGGTCAGCCGAAGAGCCGACCGGGATGAACGAGGCCGGCTGGATCGTCGCTGCTGTCCTTGCCGGGCTCGGCTCGCTCGCTTTCGCCTTTCGGGCGCGCCTGCTCGCCGCCTTCGGCTATGAACTGCAGCGCATCGGGCCGAAGCATTCGAACCATGATGAAGCGCGCGGCGCCGTCGATGATTTTCGACGCGACGGCCAGGTGGTGCGCGAGGATCGCGCCCGCATCGGCCGCCTGTCCGATCTCGACGAACTCGAAGTGTCCGATGTCATGGTCCACCGCACCAACATGCGCTCGGTTAATGCCGACAATCCGCCGGAAGCGGTGGTGCGCGAGATCCTGCAGAGCCCGCATACCCGCATGCCCCTGTGGAAGGGCTCGCTCGACAACATCGTCGGCGTGCTGCATGCCAAGGACCTGCTGCGCGCGCTGAACGATGTCGGCAACGACTTTTCCAAGATCGACGTGATGAAGATCGCTTCAAAACCGTGGTTCGTGCCCGATACCACGACGCTGCAGGAACAGCTCAATGCGTTCCTGCGCCGCAAGGCGCATTTCGCCGTCGTCGTCGATGAGTATGGCGAGGTCGAAGGGCTGGTGACGCTGGAGGACATCATCGAGGAGATCGTCGGCGAGATCGCCGACGAGCATGATATCGATATGCAGGGCGTCAAGCAGGAGGCCGACGGCTCCGTCGTCGTCGACGGCACCGTGTCGATCCGCGACCTGAACCGGGCGCTCGAATGGGACCTGCCGGACGAAGAAGCCACCACAATTGCCGGTCTCGTCATCCACGAGACGCAATTGATCCCGGACGAGAAGCAGGCTTTCACCTTTCACGGCAAGCGCTTCGTCGTCATGAAGCGCGACAAGAACCGGATCGCAAGGCTGAGGATCAGACCGGCTGGCGACATTTAAAGCACCCGGCGACTGAAAGATTCACGCAACGCGCTTTAAACTCTTGTTTTTTTGCATCTCGTTGTCCCAAAACCGCTGCGCACTTTTGGGCGACATGCATTAGTTCTGGTAGGTTCTGTCGCGGCTAACCAATCCTTGACTGGACGCTCGGCCGCGCCGGCATGCACTTTCGACTGGGCTGTCTGGAGATGGCGGTGATCGATCGGCGAACCCTGCTTTTGATGTCGATGGCTTTGTTGCCGGCCAGCGCTTCGGCTGCATCCCGCCGGCTTTCGCCGTCTCCGCAAAGCTTCGATTACGGACCGGCCAGGCTCGACATCTACTTGCGCGATGGCGCGAGCGGCCTCCCTGTGGTCTTTTTCATCCATGGCGGTGCCTGGCGGGCCGGCAATCGCACCAACGTCGACGTCAAGCCGGGCTTCCTGCTCGACAATGGCTTCTGCTTCGTCTCGATCGACTACCGGATGCTGCCTAAGGCTGATGTCGCCACCCAAGCCGACGATGTCGAGCAGGCATATCGTTACGTGCGCGCCAACATCGCCAGATACGGCGGCGATCCGAACCGGATAGCGGTGATGGGCCATTCGGCCGGCAGCCATCTCTCCGCATTGACCGGGCTGCGCGGCGGTCTGCCCGGCGTCGCGGCGCTGGTTCTGAACGATACCAGGGCCTATGATCTGGAGGCGCTCGCGAGGAGCGGCGGCATGACACCGGCCTATGCCCGGGCCTTTCCCGACCCGGCGCAGTGGCGCGCGCTGTCGCCGGCCACCCATGTCGGGAGCCGCAAACATCCGCCGACCTTCATCACCTATTCGCGCGCAACTGGTCGTGCGGCGGCCTCACAGGCCTTCGCCGAGCGCCTGCGGGCGACCCGAACGGAGGTGACACTGTTCGATGGCAGCGCCTATTCGCACATGTCGATCAATCGCGATTTCGGCGACGAAGGCGACGCCTTGACCCGTGCAGTGATGATTTTCCTGAAGGCAGCGCGCGGATAGAGCGGTTCATCGTTTCACGGAAACGCCGAACCGCTCTATCTCTTTGTTTTTGCGCAGTTCCCTAGGGAAAGCGCTATGCGCTTTTCCCGGGGAAACCGTTTCACACTTTTCCTGGAATTGCTCTAATGCCTACCACCTGGTCTTTTCGTCCGGCGCGGCCGGCTCGATCGCCAGCGCGTGGACACCAGCCTTCAGCTCGTCGGCCAGCAATGCGTTGACCGCGCGATGGCGCTCGATTCGGCTCATGCCGGCAAAGGCTGAGGAGACGATGCGGACGCGGAAATGCGTCTCGCCGGTGCCGTCATAAGTGCCGTGATGGTCGGAATCCTGATGGTGATGGCCGGCATGCAGATGGCTTTCATTGATGATGACCAGCCGCTCCGGCGAGAACGCCTTCTTCAACTTGCCTTCCATCGTTGACTGTATGGACATTCGTACTTCCCTTCACCACATATGGCGGGCGCATGACCCCCGAAAATCGGCGCCCTTTGCGCGTCCGGAAGGACGCGCGGTGCCGTCGCCGCGACAAAATTCGCCGATCGTCCGCTTTATGCCGCGATTCAGCGGTTAGGGCGATCATTGCAAAAATGTCAATTCTTGTTTCGCACCAGCGAACAGCCCATAAATGGGTGAGATGAAACCGTACCCCAAATATTTCGAAAAAATTCGCATCCGCCCGGAGAAAGATGCGGAGCTGAAGTCACGCTCGCCGATCTGCCAATGGGACGGTTGCAAGGAGGCCGGCACCCATCGCGCGCCGGTCGGGCGCATGAAGGAGGGCGAATATTTCCAGTTCTGCTTCGATCATGTGCGCGAGTACAACAAGGGCTTCAATTATTTCTCCGGTGTCCCCGATACCGAGATCGCCCGCTTCCAGAAGGAAGCGATGACCGGCCACCGGCCAACCTGGAAGATGGGCGTCAACGGCGCCTCGACGCGCTCCTCGCCCGATTTCGCCCAGCAGCGTTCCGGCCGCGCCGGTTACTACAACCGCATGCGCGATCCGTTCGACCTGTTCAAAGGCCCGAAGGATCCGCGCGAAGCACGCGAGCGCAAGGCCAAGCCGCTTGAGGCCAAGGCGCTGGAAACGCTTGGCCTTGATACAAAGGCGACTGGCAAGGATATCAAGGCGCGTTATAAGGAACTGGTGAAACGCCATCATCCGGATGCGAATGGCGGCGACAGAGGTTCGGAAGACCGGTTCCGCGATGTGCTCCAGGCCTATCGCGTGCTCAAGCAGGCAGGATTGTGCTGAGCGACCATTCGGTTCGTGTCGTTTTCCAACTTTCATAAGGTTGGAAAAGGCTCTAAGACCGCCCCCGAACAAAATCGATTGCCGGCGAAACGCGGCGTTCGCCCGTGGAGACGTTGATAAAGATGAACAAGGTCGATCGCGACATCGCCAACCTGCCCGACACCACCGTGCCGGTGAAGGAGAAATTTGGCTTCGAGTCCAAGATGGTGGTGCCGGCCTATTCGGTGACGAGCGAGCATGTGCCCGACATCGATCCCGACTATCTGTTCGACAAGAACACGACGATGGCGATCCTCGCCGGCTTTGCCTACAACCGCCGCGTCATGGTGTCGGGCTATCACGGCACCGGCAAGTCGACGCATATCGAGCAGGTCGCCGCCCGCCTCAACTGGCCTATGGTGCGCGTCAATCTCGACAGTCATGTCAGCCGCATCGACCTCGTCGGCAAAGACGCCATCGTCGTCAAGGAAGGGCTGCAGATCACCGAATTCCGCGACGGCATCCTGCCCTGGGCCTACCAGCACAATGTCGCGCTGTGCTTCGACGAGTACGATGCCGGCCGTCCGGACGTGATGTTCGTCATCCAGCGCGTGCTGGAATCGTCCGGCCGGCTGACGCTGCTCGACCAGAGCCGGGTCATCCGCCCGCATCCGGCGTTCCGGCTGTTTTCGACCGCCAACACCGTCGGCCTCGGCGACACCACCGGCCTCTATCACGGCACCCAGCAGATCAACCAGGCGCAGATGGACCGCTGGTCGATTGTCACCACGCTGAACTATCTGCCGCACGACAATGAGGTGAACATCGTTCTGGCCAAGGCCAAGCACTATCGCGACGTCAAGGGCAAGGAGATCGTCAACAAGATGGTGCGCGTCGCCGACATGACGCGTTCGGCCTTCATCAACGGCGATCTGTCGACTGTCATGAGCCCGCGCACGGTCATCACCTGGGCCGAGAATGCCGAGATCTTCGGCGATATCGGCATGGCGTTCAGGCTGACCTTCCTCAACAAGTGCGACGAGCTGGAACGCTCGCTCGTGGCCGAGTTTTACCAGCGCGCCTTCGGCCAGGATCTGCCGGAGAGCGCGGCGAACGTGGTGCTGGGGTAAGCATGGCTCTGAAAAGTCGCAACGCTTTTCGGACAAGGTCGTGCGTCAAGGGATGATCGATGGCGGGTCCGGGCGACAACACGCGCAACAAGTCGAAGACGGGTTCTGAAGCCGACAGCTTCAAGCGCGCCGTCACCGTCTGCATGCGCGCGATTGCCGGCGACAAGGACCTCGAAGTCGGTTTCGCCAAGGATCGGCCGGCGCTCGCCGGCAGCCGCGCCCGGCTGCCTGAACTGCCGAAGAAAGCTTCGAAGACCGATATCGCCATCACGCGCGGCCTCGGCGATTCCATGGCGTTGAAGCGCGCCTGCCACGACACGCGCATTCACACCAGGCTGGCGCCGGAGGGCAAACAGGCTCGCGCCATCTACGATGCGGTCGAGCAGGCCCGCGTCGAGGCGATCGGCTCCCGCGCCATGCAAGGTGTCGCCGACAATATCGGCTCGATGCTCGAGGACAAATACGCCAGGGCCAACCTCATCGACGTCAAGGATAAGGCCGATGCGCCGATCGAGGAAGCGCTGGCCCTGATGGTGCGCGAAAAGCTGACCGGCCGCGCCGTGCCGAAGAGCGGCGAGCGGCTGGTCGACCTCTGGCGCCCGTGGGTCGAGGAGAAGGCAAGTGCCGATCTCGACGGGCTGTCGGCAAAGCTCGACGACCAGCAGGCCTTCGCCCGTGTCGTGCGCGAGATGCTGGCTTCCATGGAAATGGCCGAGGAACTCGGCGACGACCAGGACACGGAAGACTCGGAGGACAATGACGACAACCAGCCGCAAGGCGAGGAGCAGAGCGAGGAGGGCGGCGAGGATGATTCCGGCTCCGAGCAGTCGCAGTCCGACGACACCGAAGCGTCATCCGACGACGAGCAGTCGGCCGAGACGGAGGCATCCGATGCCACCGCCGACGACCTGTCCGACGATGACGACGCCGATGCCGAGACGCCCGGCGAGGCGCGCCGCAACGACAATCCCTTCACCAATCTGTCGAAGGAGATCGACTACAAGGTCTCCACCACCGCCTTCGACGAGACGGTGGGTGCGGAGGACCTGTGCGAGGAAGAGGAATTAGATCGGCTGCGCGCTTTCCTCGACAAGCAGCTTGCCAACCTGTCCGGCGTCGTCGGCCGGCTGGCCAACCGGCTGCAGCGGCGCCTGATGGCGCAGCAGAACCGGTCCTGGGATTTCGATCTCGAAGAGGGTTATCTCGATCCGGCGCGGCTGGTGCGCGTCGTCATCGATCCGATGCAGCCGCTGTCCTTCAAGCAGGAACGTGACACCAAATTCCGCGACACGGTGGTGACGCTGGTGCTCGACAATTCGGGCTCGATGCGCGGCCGGCCGATCACGGTCGCCGCCACCTGCGCCGACATTCTGGCGCGCACGCTGGAACGCTGCGGCGTCTCGGTCGAGATCCTCGGCTTCACCACCCGCGCCTGGAAGGGCGGGCAGGCACGCGAGAAATGGCTGAAGGAAGGCAAGCCGCCGAATCCCGGCCGGCTCAACGACCTGCGCCACATCATCTACAAATCCGCCGACCATCCGTGGCGGCGGGCGCGCCGCAATCTCGGCCTGATGATGCGCGAGGGCCTGCTCAAGGAAAATATCGACGGCGAGGCGCTGCTGTGGGCGCACAACCGCCTGATCGCCCGGCCGGAGCAGCGCAAGATCCTGATGATGATCTCGGACGGCGCGCCGGTCGACGATTCGACGCTGTCGGTTAATCCGGGCAACTATCTCGAACGGCATCTGCGCGCGGTGATCGAACTGATCGAGACGCGCTCGCCGGTCGAGCTTTTAGCCATCGGCATCGGCCACGACGTCACCCGCTACTATCGCCGCGCCGTCACCATCGTCGATGCCGAGGAACTGGCCGGCGCCATGACCGAGCAACTGGCCTCGCTGTTTGGCGAGGAAAGTACGCGGGACACGCGACGCGGCGGCATGCGGCGCGCCGGATGATTTTTTCGGGCGGCGGCTTTCGGCAGACGCTTTTCGCCGCCACAGCGCTGTTCGTTGCCGGCATCGCCCTGTCGCCTTGCATCGCCGCTGGCACCGTTTCGGTCGAGCCGATCGAAATCTCGGCACGGCCGATAGACCGGTTTCACATCGGCCGTGACGAAAAGCGGTTCGGCCCGCTCGAATTCGTCGGCGGGCTGGAAATGACCTCGCGGTCACGCGATTTCGGCGCGCTGTCGGCGTTTCGCTTCCTCAAGCCCGGCAGTGATTTCATCGGCGTCGCCGATACCGGTTTCTGGTTCTTCGGCACGGTTACCCATGATGCCGACAAGCGCCCATCGGGCATGCGGAATTTCCGTATGCAGCAGATGGACGAGCCGGGCCAGCTGATCGACGAGAAATGGGAGGTTGACGCCGAAGGCCTTGCGGTCAAGGACGGCATTGCCACGGTGGGCTTCGAGCGCACCCACCGTGTTTCCCAGTTCAAGATCGACCCGCACGATATGGAACCGCCGTTCAAGCAATTGGATTTCCTGATTCCAGCCTGGGAGCTTCGCCGGAATCGCGGCTTCGAGACCATCACCCACGCCCATCCTAACGGCCAGCACCAAGGCGGGCTGGTCGTGGTGTCGGAGAAGAGCCTCGACACATCAGGCAACATCTATGCGGCTGTTATCGAAGGGCCGCACAAGGGCGTCTTCACCGTCAAGCGTAACGGCAATTTCGACATCACCGACGGCGCCTTCCTGCCGGACGGCGACCTTCTGCTTTTGGAGCGCAGCTTTTCGATGGCCGGCGGCGTCAAGATGCGGCTGCGGCGCATCTATGGGGAAAGCGTCGAGAAGGGCGCCGTTGCCGACGGGCCGGTGCTGATGGAAGCCGACATGTCCTACCAGATCGACAACATGGAAGGCCTAGACGTCTGGACCCGCGACGATGGCGCACTGATGGTGTCGCTGATCTCCGACGACAACCACTCGATGCTACAGCGCAATCTCTACCTAGAATTCATCCTGCACGAAGATTGAGAGGCGTTCGGCAAGGGACGGCTGATAACAAGTCTACTGCTTCGCGCCGGTTTCTGCAGGCTGGGGTCCGTTCGTCGCGATCCAGATGACGTGGCGCGCCCCGCGCTTGCCGTTGGCGCGGACCTTTACTTCGTCCACCGCGAAGCCCGCCTGCTTGAGCCTGCGGTTAAAACCGCTGTTGGGTCCCTGCGACCAGACCGCCAGCACGCCGCCGGGCTTGAGCGCTGCTCTCGCGCTGATCAGCCCGGCCATACTGTAAAGAGCATCGTTGGCCTTGTGGACGATCCCTTCCGGACCGTTGTCGACGTCGAGCAGGATGGCATCCCAAGCCGAGGCTTCCAATCGTATGAGCTGTCCGACATCCGCCTCGCGAACAGTCACGCGCGGATCGTCGAGACAGCCGCCGAACACCGCCGCCATCGGGCCGCGTGCCCACGCCACGACGGCGGGCACCAACTCGGCGACAACGATATCGGCATCGGCGCCCAGCTCGGCAAGGGCGGCGCGTAGCGTGAAACCCATGCCCAGCCCGCCGATCAGGATTTTCGGCTGCCGGCGGCCGGCAATCCTTTGGCAGGACAGCCTTGCCAGCGCTTCCTCGGAGCCGCTGAGGCGGCTGTTCATCAGTTCGTTCGAGCCGAGCATGATCGAGAATTCGGCGTCGCGTTGTTTCAGGCGAAGCTCGTGGTCGCCGTCAGGCGTTTTCGCGGTCTCGAGCTGAACCCATGGGATCATGCTCGAGACCCTGTGAGCATGATCTTTTCCGAAAACCGGTTCCCACTTTCAGGGATCATGCTCTATGCCGCCAGTGCAGGCTGGCTCCAGCGGGCGGCAAGCAGCCGGTAGGGGATCAGCGCCACCACGGCGATGATCAGCTTCACGCCGAGGTCGCCGAGCGCCCATGACACCCAGCGCATGGTCTCGACCGGCAGCACGCCCATCAGCGGTGCGGTTTCGAGCGCAAAGCCATCGTTCGGGCCAGCGAAAGCGAAGGCCGCCGAAAAGGCGACGGTGAAGAATACGGCGGTGTCGAACACCGAGCCGACCAGCGTGCCGACGATCGGCGCCCGCCACCAGCTCTGCCGGCGCAGCCGGTTGAACACGGTCACGTCGAGCAGTTGCGCGATCAGGAACGCGGTGCCGGAAGCCGCCGCAATGCGGACCAGCCGGTCGGCGGCCGTTTCGAACTCGATCAGACCGTAGCGGAACAGCAAGGGCGGGACGAGAATCGAGCAGATCACCGCCGCCGTGAAGCCGACAAACACGATCCGGCGCGCCACGGCTGGGCCGTAGCGGCGGTTGGCAAGGTCTGTGACCAGGAAGGAGAAGGGATAGGTGAAGGCGCCCCAGGTCAGAATGTCGGCCAGCGACAGGCCGCCGATCGCACCTTGCAGCGGGAACTGCACAAGGATGTTCGACGCCACCACGACAAGCGCCATGGCCGCAACAAAGGGCAGATATCGGGAGAAAAAATTCATTTTTTTATCCTGGGTAATGGAACCAGCGGGTGTCATGCCGAGTTCGGACGACACTCCTTGGAAGGCGGTTGCCTGAAAAAATTAAGCGGCCGGCTGTTCGGCAAGCTTCTTGGCGATCTGCTTCTTCAGCAGGCGCGCGCGCTGCGACAGCTCCTTGGCGTCGGCCTTGGCCAGGAACGCATCAAGGCCGCCGCGATGCTCGACCGAACGCAGCGCGTTGGCCGAGATGCGCAGGCGCACATTCTGGTTCAGCGCTTCGGAGATCAGCGTCACATTGACGAGATTGGGCAGGAAGCGACGCTTGGTCTTGTTGTTGGCGTGGCTCACATTATTGCCGGACATGACTGCCTTGGCAGTGAGTTCGCAGGTACGGGACATGGTTCTAAACCTTCAGTTCTCGGTCTGGCCAAACATTCGACCCGCGCCGGGTGGCGCGCGGTTTCGGTCAGGCGGCCTTATGGAAAAAGTTGGCGTTCCATAGTTGCATTTCGCCGATGCGTCAAGCTCCGGCTTGCGCGCGGCTGTGACGACGCCTTTCACATAAAGGCCGGAATTCAGCCTATAAGCGGTCGCACAAGGAGATGCCAGGCCGGAGTTGTCCGCTTCCGCTGAAAAATCGAGGATCGATCCCGCCATGCTTCGTTCGTCTCATGCTCTCTTTGCCTCGCTTGCCGTTGCGCTGCCGACAGCAACGTCTGCCGCCACGCCACAATCCTTCAAGGGCGAGTATACGGTTTCGATCCACGGCTTCTCGGTGGCGAAGGCAAGCTTTTCCAGCAATTACGAAGGCGATGCCTATTCGATCGAGGGCAGCGTCTCCAGCGCCGGCCTCGCCACAATCTTCGACGACACGCGGGGCAGGGTCTCGTCGAAGGGCAAGATTTCGGGCAAGCGATTGCAGCCGCAAACGTTCCGCGCCGACTACAAGTCAGGCGACAAGGCGTCGATGATCGATATCCAGTTCGCCAATGGCACTGTTATCGCGACCAAGGTCGTGCCTGCGCCGAAGAAGCGCAATCCCAAGAATTGGATACCGCTGGGCGCCAGCCATCTCGCATCGGTGCTTGATCCAATGGCCGCCACCGTCATCCATGCCGATAGCCTCGACAAGGTCTGTGGGCGCACGGTGAAACTCTATGACGGCGAGATGCGCGCCAATCTGACGCTGACCTACGATTCGAAAGGCTCTACCTCCGTGCGCGGCTACAAGGGCGAGACCGTCACCTGCAGGCTTGGCTTTGAGCCGGTGGCGGGTTACCGCAAGAACCGCAAAGCCTTGAAGTACCTGAAGGATCGCAGCCGCATCATGGTGACGTTTGCACCGGTCGGCCAAACCGGCGTATATGCGCCGATCCACGCCACGATCAGCACGAAAATCGGCACTCTCACCGTCAGCGCGGAGCGGTTCGAAGCAACAGAATAGGCGCGATGGCGCGCCGCCGGAGACGGACATGGGGCGCGCAACACTGATCGGCTTCTCGGCGGTCGCCATGTGGGCGCTGCTGGCGCTGCTTACGGACGCTTCCGGTGCGGTGCCGCCATTCCTGCTTTCGGCGATCACCTTCACGATCGGCACCGGCGTCGGGCTCGTCGCGCGGCTGTTCATGCCGGCCGCCGCCAGCAGCGAGAAGATACCGCCGCAAGTGTGGGTGATCGGTATTGCCGGCCTGTTCGGTTATCACTTCTTCTACTTCACCGCGCTGCGCAATGCGCCGGCGGTGGAGGCGAGCCTCATCGCCTATCTGTGGCCGCTGCTGATCGTGCTCGGATCGGCGCTGATGCCGGGCGAGCGGCTGGCCTGGAACCATGTCGTCGGCGCACTGCTCGGCCTTGCCGGCACTTTCCTGATCGTCACCAAGGGCGGCGGGCTTGCCTTCGACGCGCGTTATGCATTCGGCTATGCGATGGCCGGCGTCTGCGCCGTGCTGTGGTCGGCCTATTCGCTGCTGTCGCGGCGCTTCCAGTCGGTGCCGACCAGCATCGTCACCTGGTTCTGTGCGGCTACGGCAGCGCTTTCGCTTGTCTGCCATCTCATGCTGGAAGAGACGGTGCTGCCTGTCGGCGCCGGCCAGTGGCTGGCCGTGCTCGGCCTCGGACTGATGCCGGTGGGCGCGGCCTTCTACGCCTGGGATATCGGGGTCAAGCGCGGCAACATCCAGGTGCTGGGCGCGGCGAGCTATGCCGCGCCGCTGCTGTCGACGCTGGTGCTGATATCAGCCGGTTTCGCCGAGCCGTCCCTGCGTATCCTCGCCGCCTGCGTGCTGATCACCGGCGGGGCAGCGCTTGCGGCGAAATCGCTGTTCTTGCGCAAGAGGGCTGCGAGCGAGGCAGGGGCGTGATGCCGTTTCCCGGCGGTATCGAAGCCAACGCCAATGCGACGCTCCTGTTTTCGCTGGCCGCGGCGGTGATCTACGCCTTCACCATCGACATGCCGCCAAAGCCTGCGCGTTCTGCGGTCAAGACGCTGGCCGTGGCAATGCTTGCCGTGCTGGCATCGCTGCAGGGCGGTCCAGGGCTGCTCGTCGCGGCGCTGGCGTTCAGCGCCATCGGGGATGCGTTGCTGTCGCGCGAGGGTGAAAAGGCTTTTCTCGGCGGGCTGGCCAGTTTTCTCGTTGCGCATGGGCTTTACATCGCGTTGTTCCTGCGCTTCGGTGGTGGGATCGGGCTGCTGTCGGCCGAGCCGTGGCGCGCGGCGATTGCCCTGGCAATGGCCGTGTTCGCGCTCGCCATGCTTTTTGCGCTCTGGCGCCGTATCGGCCCCGCCTTGCGCCTTCCGGTCGGCGTCTATATCGCGGCAATCCTCGCCATGGGGATTTCGGCCCTCACCCTGAGCAATTACTGGGTAATCGGCGGTGCCGTGCTGTTCATGACGTCCGACGGGCTGCTCGCCTCGGAAAAGTTCCTGATGACCGCCATCTCGCCGCACCGCGCCTGGACACGCCACGCGGTCTGGATGCTGTATTACGCCGCCCAGCTGGGGATCACGATGGGTTTCCTGCTGGTTTAGGTATGTCGATATTCAGGTGATGCCGGCCTGCAAATTGCGGTTTCCTGCGCTTCCGGCACTCACGTACCCAAACGTTACGCTCCGTTCCGATTATCGGAGTCCACCGGTTTGGTCGCTTCGCATCCGTCTTCGACTCCGGCTCGGCCGGACCTGAATGTCGACATAGCTAGGGCGTTCCCGGCTGCCAGCCCGATTCGGCCAGTTCAAAGGCGGCGAAGTCGAAGCCCGGAGCCACGGTGCAGCCGACCAGTGTCCACTCGCCCAGGCTGCGTGCCGACTGCCACCAGCCTGCCGGCACGACGATCTGCGGCCGCTCGCCCGCCGCCAATGCCGTGCCGAGCACCTGCTCGAACACCGGCCCGTTTTCCCGATGTATCGACAGCGCCAGCGGGGCGCCGGCATAGAAGTGCCAGACCTCGGCCGCGTCCTTGACGCGGTGCCAGGCCGACACTTGCTCCTGCTCCAAAAGGAAATAGATCGCGGTCGAATGGCCGCGCGCGCCTTCCGCGCCATCGCGAAAGGTTTCGGCATACCAGCCGCCTTCCGGATGCGGTTTCAGGCCGAGCGTTGCGATGATTTCGGCGGAAGTGGTCACCATCAATGGTGCTCAGAAATCGTCCTTGCGCTTGCGGATCTCGGCGAACACTTCGGCGTCGGAGGCGTTCTCCATGCCGAGATGCTTGCGGATTGCCGGGTCGTGCCAGCGCAGGAACGGATTGGTCGACAGTTCTTCACCGATCGTGGTCGGCAGCGTCGGCTTGCCGTCGGCGCGCAGCGCCTCGATTTTCGCAGCGCGCTCCTTCAACGCCGAATTGGTCGGGTCGACGGTCAGCGCGAAGCGGGCGTTGGAAAGCGTGTATTCATGGCCGCAATAAACGACCGTCTCGGCCGGAAGTGCCGCGAGCTTTTTCAGCGAATCATACATCACCGGCGGCTTGCATTCGAACAGCCGGCCGCAGCCGAGCGCGAACAGCGTGTCGGCGGTGAACGCCACTTTCGATGCCGGCAGATGATAGGAAACATGACCCGCCGTGTGGCCGGGCGTGGCGATCACGTCGATCCTCTCTTCGCCGAGGTGGATGACCGAACCTTGCTCTACGGTTTCGTCGATGCCGGGGATTTTGGCCCTTTCCGCCTCCGGTCCGACGATGCGCAGCTTGAAGCGCTCTTTCAGCGCCAGATTGGCCTCGACATGGTCGACATGGTGATGGGTGATCAGGATCATCGTCGGCGTCCAGCCGGTACGCTCGATCGCAGCCAGGATCGGCGCTTCCTCGGGCGCGTCGATGATCGCGGTCTGGCCACTTTTCGGGTCATGCACCAGCACGCCGAAATTGTCGCTGCGGCACATGAACTGTTCGATTTCAACCGGCATGGCGTCTCTCCACTAGCGCCGTGCGTCCAGTTGGACGCACAAAGGACGCTCTAACACTTTTTATCTGCTGCATCGTGCTTTCCGAAATCGAAACCGATTTCGGGCCGATGCAGTTGTCGCCGCAGACATAGGGCGCTTGCCCGCGGATGTCATCCGACTTTGTAAAACTTGGCGCCTTTGTAGAACTTGGCGCCTTTGTTGAACTTGGACAGCATCGAAGATACCGTCCCGCGCATGCATTCCGATATCGTCGACATTCGCTCCTTCTATTCGACCACGCTCGGGCGCTTGGCCGAACGCTCGATCACTATGGCGTTGTCCTCGATTTGGGCTGTCGTGCCCAATGAGCGGCTGGTCGGCCTCGGTTACACCTTGCCGTGGCTGGAGCGATTCGGCACCGACGCGGAGCGTGTCTTTGCCTTCATGCCGGGGACGCAAGGCGCGGTGGTCTGGCCGGCTACGGGGCCGACCGCGACCGCACTGGTCTTCGACGAGGAATTGCCGCTGGTCGATGCCTCCATCGATCGCATGCTGCTCGTCCATTCGCTCGAACATGCCGAGAACCCGCGCGAGACGCTGAACGAAATCTGGCGAGTGCTGTCGCCTGCCGGCCGCGTCGTCATCGTCGTGCCCAACCGGCGTGGTGTCTGGGCCCGTTTCGAACATACACCTTTCGGCAGCGGCCGGCCTTTCTCGCGCGGCCAGCTCACCGAATTGCTGCGCGAAGCGAATTTCACGCCCGCGGCGTGGTCCGACGCCCTGTTCTTCCCGCCGTCACGGCGGCGCTTCATGATGCAGTTCCACAATGTGCTGGAGCGCGCCGGCCGCAGGTTCTGGCCGATCTTTTCCGGCGTCATCGTGGTCGAGGCGCAGAAGAGGCTCTATCAGGGCGTGCCAGTTGTCCAGCGCGCCTCTCGCCGCGTCTTCGTGCCGGTATTCTCGCCGCACGGCGCCACAAGGCTCGGCCGGATATCGCCGACCGGGAAGGCGACATCGCCGATCCGTCGATGACATGTTCGTGATCGGAATCGCGCTTTTTCTCACCTATCTGTCGAGAGCGGGTTTGGTACCCGGTTGAGTCGACTTGTTCATCGGTTTCAGCACCGCTTCCGAATTCAAGGACTTCACCATGGCTGATTATCCGGATGTCGAAGGCAGCGCCAAGCCGGCTGCCGCGTCGATCGAGGCCAGCAGCCTGCGCGACCAATTGGCGACGATCAAGCAGGCGCTGGCGACCTCGCCTATCCGCAAACACCTGCTCTGGGCCTGCGTCGGCATAGTCGCCGTCATTGTGGGCAACCTCGATCGGGCAGGTTCTGCTCAATCGCTGGAACGAGCCCTTCTATGACGCGCTGGCTCGGCGCGACATGCAGGGTTTCCTGCACCAGCTTCTGGTCTTTGCTGCCATCGCCGGCGGGCTTTTGGTGCTAAATATCGGCCAGACCTGGCTCGACCAGATGATCCGGCTGAAGCTGCGTGAGGCGTTGACCCTCGATCTGATCGGTGAATGGATGCGGCCGGCGCGCGCCTTCCGGCTGGCTAACGCCGGCGCTATCGGCGTCAACCCTGACCAGCGCTTGCAGCAAGATGCCGGGCATCTCTCCGACCTTTCCACCGGTCTCGGCATAGGGCTGTTGCAGTCGTTCATTCTGCTTGTTTCGTTCGTCGGCGTCTTATGGTCGCTGTCTTCGGGCTTCGTCTTCCATATCGGCGGCTATTCGCTGGCCATTCCGGGCTACATGGTGTGGGCCGCGATCCTCTATGCCGGCACCGCCTCCTGGCTGAGCTGGCTGGTCGGACGGCCGCTCATCCGCTTCAACAGCGACCGCTATACGCGTGAGGCGGAGCTGCGCTCCTCGGTGGTCCGCGTCAACGAGAATGTCGATGCAATCGCGCTTGCGCATGGCGAGGCCGACGCCAGGCGACGGCTCGAGCTCGACCTCGGCACGGTGCTGGGCGCGATGCGGCGCATCTACAGCGCCCAGATCAATCTTTCCTGGGTGACGGACACCTATGGCTGGATCACCGTCGTCGCGCCGATCCTCGTGGCCTCGCCGGTCTATTTCGCCGGCGATATCAGCTTCGGCGGGCTGATGATGGCTGTTGGCGCCTTCAACCAGGTGCATGCCTCGTTGCGCTGGTTCATCAACAATATCGGCGGCATCGCCGATTGGCGCGCCACGCTGATGCGCGTCGCCGATTTCCGCATCGCGCTCGGTGAAACGGATGTGCTGCACGACACCGAAGAACGCATCATGATCGGCGAAAACCCGAATGGCAGGCTGACATTCGAGAACCTCGAGGTTGCGTCGCGGGATGGATGCACGAAGCTCGCCGAACCCCATGTCGAAATCCGCGCCGGCGAGCGCGTCATGATCACCGGAGATCCGCGCGCCGGCAAGACGCTGTTCTTTCGCGCCATTGCCGGTCTGTGGCCGTGGGGAAGCGGGCGGATCGGCATGCCGGCCGGAGAGGTGCCCGCCTTCGTTCCCCGCAAGCCCTATTTCCCGCTCGGCACGCTGCGCGAGGTGCTCGACCACGCCGATGCCGCGGTCAGCGACGCCGAGATCTCGGCGGTGCTTGCCGAGGTCGGTCTCGGGCGTCTGTCGTCCTCGCTCGACCGCTCGGCGCGCTGGGAGCGCGAATTGAGCGATGACGAGCAGCGCCTGCTTGCCTTTGCCCGACTGGTCTTGCGGCAGCCGAAATGGGTGATCATCGACGAGGCTTTGGACACGTTCGAAGGCGCAACGCTGAGGCGGGTGCTGTCGATGCTGGAGGCGCGTCTCGCCGACGCCGCGATCCTCAACATCGGCCGTGGCCAGCAGAACATTGAATTCTTTCCACGCTCATTGGCGATCGTGAAAGACGTCGAGCGACCGGCTCTCAAGCCAGTCCGTGTCAGGGCCGGCGCGATCGAACCACCTCCGGCCGTCGCCGCAGCCTACCAAGAGACGTAGCCGACTATGCGCAGCCAAGCTTTATTTCGCCGTGATCGCGGCGAAAGATCGCCGGTATAGTTCGGAAGCCTGCGGCGTTGGAACCATGCTTGACGCGCTTAAAGCGCGTCCCGTTGAAGAGATTCATGCGACACGCTTTAAGCCTTTGTTTCTTTGCATGTCGTTACCCCAAAACCGCTGCGCACTTTTGGGCGACATGCATTAGCCTGCTTGCCTGCCTCGCCTGCGCCCAGGCAGCGCCACTGGCCACGCCCGCCGATACCATTGCAGTGGACGTCGAACTGGTGCTGGCGGTCGACATTTCGCACTCCATGGACGAAAAGGAATTCGCCCTGCAGCGCGCCGGCTATGTCGAGGCGCTGCGCCACCCCGACTTCATCAATGCGGTGCGTTCGGGCGTGACCGGCCGCATCGCGCTAGCCTATTTCGAATGGGCAGGCACCGTCCGCGACGATGCGGTCATTGCATGGCAGGTCATCGACAATGCTGAGAGCGCCAACGCTTTCGCCGACAAGATCGAGGCGCGCCCGTTCAGGAGCTTTCGCGGCACCTCGATTTCCGGTGCGCTCGCCTTCGGCGCCAAGCTTTTGGATGGAGCCGCTTTCGATGCGACGCGCAGCGTCATCGACATTTCAGGCGATGGCCCCAACAATACCGGGACGCCCGTCACCACGACACGCGACGCCGCGGTGGCAAAGGGCACCGTCATCAACGGCCTGCCGATCCTGATCAGCCCGTCGCCCAGCTTCAGCCATCTCGACCAATACTATGCCGAGTGCGTTACCGGCGGGCTAGGCTCCTTCGTGCTGCCGGTCTATGCCGCTTCCGAATTCGTGACCGCTATACGCCGCAAGCTGGTCCTGGAGGTCAGCGGTATTGAGGGTCCCGGGGCCGATCCCGGACCGATCCGGGTCGATGCGGCAGCACCGGTCGACTGTTTGCAAGGCGAGCGCGACCGGCGGTTTTTCTCCGATCCGTATTTTCCGGAACTTAATCGCTAGAGCGACGGCCGTTATCGCCTCAACAAGAACACTGCTTGCTGGCCAAAGAAATTCCAGAACCACCATGGCATCGAGAGGCCGATTTTTTGGCCATTGGCGTCGAGCGCGGTTGCCTTTTCCACCGTTGCGCCGAGCTCATCACAGAGATTGACGAAGTCGCGAATGGTGCAGAAATGGATGTTGGGCGTGTCGTACCAGGAATAGGGCAGGTCCTTGGTCACCGGCATCCGCCCTTCGAGGAACAGCGAAAGGCGCACCCGCCAGTGGCCGAAATTGGGGAAGGAGACGATGGCGTGCTTGCCGATCCTGAGCAATTCGTCGAGCACCAGCTTCGGGTTGCGGGTCGCCTGCAAGGTCTGCGACAGGACGACGAAATCAAAACCCTTGTCGGGATAGAATTTGAGGTCCTTGTCGGCGTCGCCCTGGATGACGGACAGGCCGCGCGCCACGCATTCGTTGACGCCACGTTGCGACAGTTCCATCCCGCGGCCGTCGACCTGCTTCGTCGCCTGCAGCAATTCGAGCAGCAGGCCATCACCGGAGCCGACGTCCAGCACCCGCGACTGCGGCGGGATGAGATCGGCGACGACTTCGAGGTCGACGCGCTGGGCGTGGTTGACACTCATGATCGTGCCTTTTGTCTGGCGCATGATCCCGATCCGAAAAGTCTGCAACTTTTCGGGGTCATGCGCTGCTTGGCGCATGACCTTGATCCGAAAAGTCCGCAATTTTTCGGGGTCATGCGCTGATGCCTGGCGCATGATGCCGGTCCGGAAAGCCTGCAATCTTCAGGGGTCATGCGCTAAGCCCCCTGGCGCGGGCCGCCGAGGCGATGAAGCCGTTGATGGCCGCGAACAGCTCCGGCTCGTCGAGCAGGAAGGCGTCGTGGCCGCGATCGGTCTCGATCTCGACGAAGGACACCGAGGCGCCGGCCGCATTCAGCGCGTGAACGACCGAGCGGCTCTCCTCGGTCGGGAACAGCCAGTCACTGGTGAAGGAGACCAGGCAGAAACGGGTCCTGGTGCCGGCAAAGGCGTCGGCCAGCCGGCCGCCATGGTCGGCGGCGAGGTCGAAATAGTCCATTGCCCGGGTCATGTAGAGATAGGAGTTGGCGTCGAAGCGGTCGACGAAGGTCATGCCCTGATGGCGCAGGTAGCTCTCAATCTGGAAGTCGGCGTCGAAACCGAAGGTGAGCGCGTCACGGTCCTGCAGGTTGCGGCCGAACTTCCGGTGCAGGGCCGCCTCCGACAGGTAAGTTATGTGAGCGGCCATGCGCGCCACGGCCAGTCCCTTTTCCGGGCGCTTGCCCTGCTCGAAATATTTGCCGCCATGCCAGTCCGGATCGGCCATCACCGCTTGCCGGCCGACCTCATGGAAGGCGATGTTCTGCGAGGAATGGCGCGCGCCAGTGGCGATCGGCAACGCCGAGAAAACGCGCTCCGGATAGCTCGACGCCCATTGCAGCACCTGCATGCCGCCCATCGAGCCGCCGAGCACCGAGAACAGTTTTTCGATGCCGAAATGATCGACCAGCATCAACTGCGCCCGCACCATGTCGCGGATGGTGATGATCGGCAGGTCGAGCCCGTAGGGCTTGCCGGTGGCTGGATTGGTCGAGGCGGGGCCGGTCGAGCCGAGGCAGCCGCCGATGACGTTTGAGCAGATGACGAAGAAGCGGCTGGTGTCGATGATCTTGCCGGGGCCGATCAGCACTTCCCACCAGCCCGGCTTGCCGGTCACTGGATTGGTGCTGGCGACATGCTGGTCGCCGGTCAGTGCATGGCAGACGAGGATGGCGTTGGAGCGGGCGTCGTTGAGCGTGCCGTAAGTCTTGTAGGCGATCTGGAACGGTGACAGCAGCGTGCCGGCATCGAGCTTGAGCGGCTTGTCGGCACCGAAACGCAACACCGGGCTCGACGGCTCGTCGGCCTCGTTGTTGGTTCTTTTAGTGCGCAGCGCGACCATCGCATCCTCTTACATTAATCCATCGCGCTTTCCGAAAGTCGATTCCGATTTTCGGGTCGATGCGACTGTCCGGCCGGCTACGGACAACAAAAAAACCGGCATCGCCTTCGCAAAGCCGGTTACAGGATGCAAACGGCCCTTTAGCGAGTTGTTTAACGTGGCTGCAAGCCGACCGGCCAAATCACCACGGGATTTCGCTTCTTCTAGGACCGGCGCGCCTCGGCGTCAACGGCTAGTCGTTCACCCATGCCAGTCGCTCACCCATGACAGCCGCCTCTCGACATTCCAGGCCACGGCTTGTATTTCCGCTGCGGCTTCCCGGGAGGAAGCGTTTTCGACGGATTTTTGCATATGAACCAGGCATCGGATCAGGCACGTCCAACGCCCCGCGCGGGGATCATGGACATCGAAGCCTATGTGCCGGGCAAAAGCACGGCGCCGGCCGGCGTTGCCAAGGTCCACAAATTGTCGTCGAACGAGAACCCGCTTGGCCCCTCGCCGAAGGCGATAGAAGCCGCGCGCGACGTCGCGGCCAAACTCGACATATATCCTGACGGCACTGCCAGGCGCCTGCGGGAGGCGATCGCCGAGGTGCATGGTCTCAGCCCGGCGAACATCGTCTGTTCCAATGGTTCCGACGAGATTCTGGGCCTGCTTGCGCAGACCTATCTCGCGCCCGGCGATGAAGCTGTCATCACCGAACACGGCTTCATGGTCTACAAGATCTACATCCAGTCGGCTGGTGCTGTCCCGGTATCGGTCAAGGAAACCAATGAGCGCGCCGACGTCGATGCGATCCTCGCCGCCGTTACGTCGCGTACCAGGATCATCTTCCTCGCCAACCCCAACAACCCGACCGGCACCTATTTGCCGTTCCAGGAGGTGCGCCGCCTGCATGCCGGCCTGCCTCGAAACGTGCTTCTGGTGCTGGATGCAGCCTATGCCGAATATGTCCGCCGCAACGACTATGAAGCCGGCGTCGAGCTGGTGGCTGGTGCAGAAAACGTGGTCATGACCCGCACCTTCTCCAAGCTCGGCCTCGGCGGCGCGCGGATCGGCTGGATGTACGCGCCGATGCATATCATTGAGGCGATCAACCGCGTGCGGGGTCCCTTCAACGTCAACGCGACGGCGATCGAGGCCGGCATCGCCGCCATCCGCGACCGCGCCCATGTCGAGCGCAGCGTGGCGCATAATGAGACCTGGCTGCGATGGGTGAGCGAGGAATTGACCAAGCTCGGACTGCGGGTGACGCCGAGCGTCGGCAATTTCGTGCTTATCCACTTTCCCGAGGACCAAAGGCATTCGGCGGCGGCTGCAGACGATTACCTCTGGGCGCGCGGCTACATATTGCGGCGCGTTTCCGGCTACGGCTTCCCGAATGCACTGCGCATGAGCATCGGCACCGAAGAGGCCAATCGCGGCGTTGTCGCCGCCCTCACGACATTTCTGAAAAGCTAGAACACCATGACATCACCGATGTTCGAAAAGATCGCGCTGGTCGGCATCGGCCTGATCGGCTCGTCGCTGGCCCGCATAATCCATCGCGAAGGCCTTGCCCGCCATATTGCCATCTCGACGCGCAGCGAAACGACGCTGGCGCGGGCGCGGGAACTCGGCCTCGGCTCCTCCTACGCGATGGATGCGAAAGAGGCGGTCCGCGATGCCGACCTAGTCATCGTTTCGGTGCCGGTCGGCTCTTCGGGCGAGGTCGCCGAGGAAATCGCACCGGCGCTGAAGCAGGGCGCGATCCTCACCGATGTCGGCTCGACCAAGGCGTCGGTCATAGCGCAAATGCAGCCGCACGTGCCTGCCGGCGTGCATTTCATTCCCGGCCACCCGTTGGCCGGCACGGAAAAATCGGGTCCGGACGCCGGCTTTGCCGAACTGTTCGAAAACCGCTGGTGCATCTTCACGCCGCTGCCGGGCACCGATCCGGTAGTATTGGAAAAGCTCTCGGAATTCTGGCGCCGTTGCGGCTCCAACATCGACACGATGGATCCCCAGCATCACGACATGACACTGGCCATCGTTTCGCACTTGCCGCACATCATCGCCTATAACATCGTCGGCACCGCCGACGATCTGGAGTCGGTGACCAAGTCCGAGGTGATCAAATATTCGGCCTCCGGCTTTCGCGATTTCACGCGCCTTGCCGCTTCCGACCCAACCATGTGGCGCGACGTCTGCCTGCACAACAAAGACGCCATCCTCGAAATGCTGGCGCGGTTCTCGGAAGATCTGGCCTCGCTGCAGCGGGCGATCCGCTGGGGCGACGGCGAAAAACTGTTCGACCTGTTCACCCGCACCCGCGCCGTCCGCCGCTCGATCATCGAGGCCGGCCAGGATATCGACGTACCGGACTTTGGCCGGCAGGCGGTCGAGCACCCAGCCAAGCCGTAGCCTGTCTCGACCGCCCGGCCGTCAGTCCGCCGGCCAGTGAGCCGCCATCATCGCCAGCGTCTCGGCCCTGTCCGGCGCGCCCAGCCTGCCGCCGAAGCGCAGGCATTTGAGCGCGGCGGCGGCGCTGGCAAAGCGTAATGTCCGTTCGATCGGCATCGCTTCCGCCAACCCGACGGCGAAGGCGCCGTGAAACACGTCGCCGGCGGCAAGCGTATCCACTGCCTTGATCCTTGGCGCCGCGACATGGCGCGCAGACCCCGCCGAGCGGTCGAACCACCAGCTTCCCGCCGCGCCGCCCGTCACCGCGACGAATGCATCGGTGCGTCTGGCGAGCGCTTCACAGGCCTCTTGCGGACCTTGCTCCTCGCCGCAGAGGATGAACGCCGCCGGCTCCGACGCGACGATGTGCGAGGCGAGCGGAAACAGCCGCTCCAGCACGTCCCGTGGCGCGGTGTCGGCGTCCAGTATGGCCGGACGGCCGATTTCGCGCGCCGCCGCCAGGGCCAAAGCTGCCGCGCCCGGCCAGCGCACATCGGCCAGGACGGCGTCGAATGCGGCGAGATCTTGAATGGGGAGCGCCTCGGGGTCGGCCTGGGCGAGCTTGTCATAGAAAGGAACGATGATGCGCTCGCCATGCGTGTCGACCAAGATGGCCGAAAGTGCCGACCGCGCGCCGGTGACGCGCCGGACAAAGCTGCAATCGACGCCTTCGGCCCCGATCCCGGCGACCAGCTGATCGCCGACGAGGTCGCCTCCTGCGCTCGCCCATAGCGATACGTCCGCGCCGAGGCGGCGTGCGGCGCAGGCCGCGCTCGAAGCCATGCCCGAGGCGATCTGGACGCCGTCGGCCGCGATGAACTTGCCCTGACGCGCCGGAAGCGTGTCGACGCGAAGGATCGTATCAAGCGTCAGCGCGCCAACACTCAGGAGCTTGACCGGGCGGTTCATCTATCTTCCTGTTTGATCATGGTCTTTTTCCAAACTGGAGATTCCGCAATCACGGTCTAATCGACCGGCTTGATCCTGCCCAGCGGGATAAAACCGAGCGAGGCCTTGCCCTTGACGATCTTGAGGGGCATCGACGGTTCGTTGCCAAGCAGCGCCAGCCCGGCGAAGCCTGTTTTGATCTGGCTCTTCTGCTCGGGAATGGCTTTGCCGAGGATTGCCGCCACGGCTTTCGGGTCGCTGAACTTGATCATCAGGTCGGCGTCGATCAGCCCGTCGGCATCGACGGAAACCGGTCCGGAAATGGTGATACGTGCGGTCCCCGACGACAGGGCGAGCTTGCCGATGTCGACCGCCTGCCCGCGCAGGCTCTTTGGCTGCGTCTTGATCAGAGCCACGCCGTTCTTCAGCGTCACGTCGCCGCTGCCGTCGAGTGGCGGCAACACGCGCCCATCGATCGCCCCTGGATCGATTTCGAGAGCGGTAAAACTCCCGGCATAGTCGATGTCCTGGCCGTTCGGACGCAATTGTCCGGCCGCTGTCCCGGCGCTGAACAGCTCGACCGGGTCAGTGCCATCAGCCGGATCGGTCTGGGCGGACAGGCCCTCGGCCTCCAGCGAAACGCGTCGGGGCAGGGGCCAGGACAGTTTCACGTTGGCTCGCAGATTGTCCCAGTCGATCCACAGCGGCGCCGTCCCGGGCACGGAGGTCCTGAGCGGCCCCCGCAGGTCGGCGCCAGGCGACAGGATCTGGGTGATGTGCGTGACTGCATTGAGGCTGCCGAGCGAGGCGGCGACGTTCCTGGTGTCGTCCTGATAAACCAGGCTGTCGCAGGAAACGGCGAAGCTCGAGGGATAGCCGCTGACCGTGAGATTGGCGCAGTCCGCCTCGATGCCCTCGCGATTGAGCTCGGCCACCGCTTTGTCGGCTTCGCTCTTGACCTTGTCTGCCAGGTAGAACCAGCCGGCGCTGTAGAGGCCGAACAACACGACGATGAAAGCGCCGAGCCAGAACAGCCGGCGGAGAAAATTCGGCGGGCGTTCGTCATTTGACGTCATGCTGCGGCTCTCGTTGGCGCGTGTTGCAGAGGGGACTGTCGTTTCCGGCAACATCGGGTAGACGGAGAAGGATCGAAAAAACACCGATTCCAGTGCGGTGCTGCAACCAGGCTTGGCGATATGGGCGATTTTTGGGTTTTTGGCTACGGCTCGCTGATCTGGCGGCCGGGTTTTGCGCATGTCGAGACGCGGCGCGCCCGCCTTCACGGCTACCGCCGGTCGCTGTGCGTCTACTCCTTCGTGCATCGCGGCACGCGCGAACGGCCCGGCCTGGTGCTCGGCCTCGACCGTGGCGGCTCCTGCATCGGGCTGGCTTTCCGCGTTCCCGGCGATCTGCGCAACGAGGTCATCACCTATCTGCGCGAACGCGAGCTGGTCACCAATGTCTATCTCGAGCGCATGCTTAGCATTCGCCTCGACAATGGCGATACGAACAGCGAAACGGACGGGGGCGAGACGGTCTCGGCGGTCGCCTATGTCGTCGACCGTACCCACGAGCAATATGCCGGTGCGCTCGATGCTGCCGATGCGGCGACCGTCGTTCGCGGCGCCGTCGGCCAGTCGGGAAAGAACGAGGACTACGTGCTCAGCACGCTGGAGCACCTCGAAGCGCTAGGGATCCGCGACCACTGGCTGGAGGAGGTAGCGAAACGGATCGGGTCGTGATCTCTTTCGTTGTTTGACCGTGATCTTTTCCGAACCGGTTCCCATTTTTGCTTCGCTGACCTTCGGTTCGGGATCATGGTCCGGGCTACATCCTGAAAATCTGCTTTCCGAGATCGGCGCGATCCAGGCTGTTCGTCACAGCAAGCTTGAACTCCGCCAGCGGATGGATGCCGCCGACAGGGACATGGAAATCGAGTTGGCCAAAAATGTCGACAATCTCGCGCAACACCGGCCGGTCGGCTTCAACAGGCGGCGAAAAGAAGTAGCGGTAGATGTTTGCCCTGATCTCGACGCCGCTCAGCAGCACGTCGAAATTGTGCAGCTCGAAACGCTCGGTGCTCATGCCGCCATTGATGATCATCTGCCCGCCCATCGCGAGGGTACGGATCAATTCGCCACTGGCGGGTCCGCCGACATTGTCAATGATCCCGTTCAGTCCGGCGCCGTCCGTCATGTCCATGACTGCTTTTCTGATACCGACCTTCAAGCTCGACAGGTCGAGGATGGCTGTGGCACCAAGCCCCTTCAGGTCCAGCCTGTCGTGAGAGCGACGCACGAGCGCGATCACGTTGATGCCGCGCCGTTGGGCGAACTGCATCACCATCGTCGAAACCGATGAATAGCCGGCGGTGACGGCCAGCCACTGTCCAGGCTGCACACGGGAATCCGCCAGCAGGTCCCAGGCGGTGATGGGGTTCACCATCTGCCCGGCGCGTTCGACCGGATAGTCGGCGGGCAGCGGTATCAGCCATTCGGCCGGAACGGCCGCATATTCGGCCCAGCTGTTGTAGTGGCCGAATGCGACAAGCGTGCCCGGTTTCAAAGCGACGTTCGCGCCCACGGCCTCGACAATGCCGGCGCCATGGTTTCCGGCGATCTGCCGGGGGAAATGCGGCTTCTTCGGATCGGGATAGAGGTTCTGGATGAACAGGAAGTCGCCAGGGTTGACCGAGGCGGAGACCATCCTGACCAGCACCTCGCCGTCGCCAATTCGCGGCATGGGCATGTCGTGCAGATAGAGCACGTCGCGCGGCGAGCCGATTGCGTCGAATACGATTGCTTTCATGGGGGTCTCCAATAACGGGCGATCTGGGGCAAGCAGCCTGGACGTCACCAGATTGCGGCACCGGTGTTTGCATCGGTGTCGCGGAACCTAAGCTCGCGGGCAAAAATCGAAATTGGCAGATTTGACAGTCTATGTGCTAAACTTGCCATAGCTGTTCAAAGGAGCCCATCTTGGAGAATCGTCCCGTCCACGCCGTGATCTGGCTGCCGTCGACCTTCTATTCGGCCGTCGCCGCGACACTTGTCGAAATGTTCGAGCTGGTGAACACCATTCGCGGCGCGCCGGCGATTTCCTTCGAATTCGTAGCGCGGCAGGCCGACGCCACGACGACCCCTGGAATTTCCTTTCACACCAGACGCAAACCCTCGCAGCGCATGGACCTGCTGATCCTGCTGGCCATGCCCGGCATGCAAATCCCGCAGCTTGTTGCCGCGCTGGAGGAAGAGAGCTGCCACGCCGCGCCGCTTATCGCAAGCGCGCAGCGCGACGGCGCCATCATCGCCGCGCATTGCGGGGCCGGATACTTCCTGGCAGACGCCGGTCTTCTCGACCGAAAGCGCGCGACGATCTCTTGGTGGTTGAAGACCGATGCCCAGCGCCGCTTTCCGAAGGTGCGTTGGGACGCTTCTCGTGTGCTGATCGGGGACGGACGGATCTACACTTGCGGCGGCGGTTTTTCAGGCCTGGAGCTCGGCAAGGCGCTGCTGCGGGATCTTGGCTTCGCCAGGGAGGAGCGCCTGGTTCGCAAATTGCTGGTGCTGCCGCCGTCGCGGCAGATCCAGACACCCTACGAGTTCCCGCTCACCGATCTCCTGCCTTCGCAAGAGCCGTTCCGCGACCGGATAGAAGCCTTGTCCAGAAAGCAGCTCAAGGCGCTCGACCTTGCCTTCCTCGGCGCGCAACTCGGCCTGTCGCCGCGAACGCTGGCGCGCCGGTTTTCCGATGAATTGCACACCACTCCCGGCCGATGGATCCAGGACCGGCGCCTCGAGGCCGCGAAGGCGCTTCTTGAAAGCACCAAGCTCGGTATTTCAGAAATATGTTACCAGGTCGGATACCGGGATACGGCCTCATTCAGCCGGCTTTTCAACCGCGTGATCGGACTGCCGCCGGGTGAATACCGGCGCCAGAGCCAGTAGACATCGGCTGGAACTTGGAGCGCGGCGGATCGCGCGCTTGTGAAGCACTGGTCTGTCGGAAAGGGCGGCCAGGCCTTTGACCTCGGTGCGGCAAGACCTAGGTTAAGCCTGGGCTTTTCGCCCATTCTTTCCATTCCCCACGGAGATCAGTCTTGCAGAAACGTCGTCTCGGTCAAACCGACCTGTCCATCGCGCCGCCCGTTCTGGGTGGCAACGTCTTCGGCTGGACCGCCGACGAGAAAACCTCTTTCGACCTGCTCGACCGGTTCGTCGGCGCCGGCCTCAACGCCATCGACACGGCCGATTCCTATTCGCGCTGGGCTCCCGGCAACAAGGGCGGCGAATCCGAAACCATCATCGGCAAATGGATGAAGAGCCGCGGCAATCGCGACAAGGTCGTGGTGGTCACCAAGGTCGGGTCGGACATGGGACAGGGCAAGAAAGACCTCTCCGCCACTTACATCGAAAAGGCGATAGATGCGTCGCTGAAGCGGCTGCAGACCGATGTCGTAGATCTCTATCTGTCGCACTGGCCGGACCCGACCACCCCCTACGAGGAAACGCTCGGCGCCTACCAGAAGCTGCTCGACAAGGGCAAGATCCGCTACGTCGGCGCCTCCAATCTCGACGCCGGCCAGTTGCGCGCCGCGCTCGACGTGGCAAGTCTGCGGGGCCTGCCGCGCTACGCAGTGCTGCAGCCGGAATACAATCTCTACGATCGCGCCTCTTTCGATGGGCCGCTTCGCGATTTGTGCATGGCAGAGGATATCGGCGTCATCACCTATTTCAGCCTCGCCAAGGGGTTCTTGAGCGGCAAGTACCGCAGCGAAGCCGATCTCGGCAAAAGCGCGCGTGGCGACGGCGTGAGGGGTTATATCAACGCCCGCGGCATGCGCATCCTGGCGGCACTCGACGCCGTGTCGGCGCGTTACGCGGCCAAGCCGGCGGAAGTGGCGCTCGCCTGGGTGATCGAGCGGCCCGGCGTCACGGCGCCGATCGCCAGCGCCACGACGCTGGACCAGGTCGACAGCCTCGTCTGCGCCGCATCATTGAATCTCAGTCCGGACGATATCGCCGAGCTCGACAGCGCGAGTGCGTAGAAGCTGGCGCCAAGCGGCGGCCTGCTCAAACGGCAGTCAAGGACCGTGCGCGGCGGAAGTTTGACGATCTTACCGGTCAAGCAGATGATTCAGGCCGGGGTATCGAAGCCCAGTTCCCTCAGCCGCTTCACCGCCGTCGGCGGCAGGGGCGGCGGGTTCGGCGCGCGGGATGCCTCGATGAGCAGCTGGTCGC
Source organism: Mesorhizobium sp. WSM4813 (assembly GCF_055811555.1). Lineage (NCBI taxonomy): Bacteria > Pseudomonadati > Pseudomonadota > Alphaproteobacteria > Hyphomicrobiales > Phyllobacteriaceae > Mesorhizobium > Mesorhizobium sp. WSM4813. The sequence continues at coordinate 86,928 of NZ_JBVVQU010000013.1, read as the reverse complement.
AGGCGGCTTCCGTCTCGCCGATCAGCCGTTCCATGAATTCCTCCTTGCCCAGCCCCGCCGGGATCGGCGGCAGGAAGCGCGCCTTGATCGTGCCGGGATAGCGCAGGAATTTCCGGCGCGGCCAGTAGAGGCCGGCGACATGGGCAACCGGCACTACCCGAACGCCAAGCTGGGTATAGAGCTCGACGATGCCGTATTTATAGGCCGGCTCGTCGCCCGGCGCCCGCCGCGTGCCCTCGGGATAGATGATCAGCTGGCGGGGATTGCGCGCCAGCTCCTGCCTGGTCGCGGCGACCACCGCTTTCAGCGCCTTCGAGCGGCTGCCGCGGTCGACCGGGATCATCCGCATTTTCAGGATGTACCAGCCGAAGAACGGGATCCAGGTCAGTTCCCGCTTCAGGATGTAAATCGGATCCTGCAGGAACGGGAAGAAAGCGATCGCGTCCCAGAAGGACTGGTGCTTCGGCGCCAGGATGAAGGAACCCTCGGGCAGGTTTTCCTGGCCGGTGATCTCGCTTTTGGTGCCGGCGATCTTGTCGTAGAGCCACATGCTGGTGTGGGACCAGAATTTCGGTACGAACCAGGCGCGGTGGCGCGGCGACAGGAAATAGTACGGGGTCCAGATGATCATCTGGACGATCAGATTGACGTAGAAGACGAAGTTGAACGCCAGCGAGCGGATAAGGAGCATGGGGGAGGTGCCCGGTGAGGAGGTGTGCGTTGGTTACACCAAGCGCAGGCAAAAAGGAAACGGTGCGATAGCCCGTTCGTCAGGCCTGCCAGGTCGCTTGCGCCAGCCGTTTCTTCAGGCGTGGGGCGGCGAAGTCGAGGAACGCACGCAGTTTCACCGGCAGCAGACCCTGGCCGGCATGCACGAGACTGACTGGCCATGGCTGCGGCTCGAATGCCTCCAGCACGGTTCGGAGTGTGCCCGACCGCACTGCAGCTGTGATCTGGTAGGAAAGCACCCTCGTCAACCCGACGCCGGCAATCGCTGCATCGACCGCCGCTTCCGCGGTGTTGACCCGAAGCCGTGAGCGGATCGGAACGGTAAGGTCGGTCTTGCCGGCGGCAAAAGTCCATGCGGCGGGAGCGGTGAGCCCCTCGAAGGTGATACAGCTGTGTGCCGCAAGGTCTTGCGGGGTCTCCGGCGTGCCGTGCTCGGCCAGATAGGCCGGGCTCGCGCAAACAACGCGCCGGATCGAACCGATGCGGGTGGCCACCAGGCTCGAGTCGGGAAGCTCGCCGATGCGGACCGCAAGATCGATGTGCTCCTCGGTCAACTGGGTTATCCGGTCCGCGAGCATTAGGCGGATAGCCACGTCGGGGTAGGCGGCGAGAAAACCGGTGACGACCGGCAGCGCATGCAGGCGGCCAAAGACGATCGGTGCGGTGATGATCAGTTCGCCCGTCGGGGCGCTGTATTCGCCGGCGGCGGTCCGCTCGGCCTCGTCGACCTCGTCGAGAATGCGGCGGCAGGCAGCGAGGTAGGCGTGACCCGCGTCGGTCAGCGTCAGCTGCCGCGTCGACCGGTTCAGGAGACGCGTCTTCAGATGCCGCTCCAGGTCGGAGACCTTGCGGCTGACCGTTGCGAGTGGAATGCCGAAACGGCGTCCGGCGGCCGAAAGGCTGCCGGCCTCCACTGCGGCGACGAACAGCGACATGGCCTCGAGGCGATCCATGCTTCTCCTGGAAAATGGAAGGATCGGTTGCAACTATGACATCTACATCCAAAAGTTGGAAGGCCTTATCTTTGCTGACTATGGCTCGCAGCTCTGTCTGCAAAGGAAGGTTCCATGAATGCTCACGCCTTCACTAGCGATGTCGCCTTTACGCCAACCGTCAAGGCGATCCAGGCCCGCAAAGGCTCGCGCGAGGCCTATGCCCGCGTCGAGGAGCGCGGCGGCTGGCAAGCTGATATCACGCCCGATCTCGCCGCCTTCATCGAGGCGCAGACCAGCGTCTTCCTGTCGACGGCCAATGGTGACGGCCAGCCCTATATCCAGCATCGCGGCGGGCCGGCCGGCTTCCTCAAGGTGCTCGACAAGCGGACGATCGGCTTCGCCGATTTCTCCGGCAACAGGCAATTCATCACCCAGGGCAATCTGGACGACAACCCCCGCGCATTCTTGTTCCTGATCGACTATGCGCACCGGCAGCGCATCAAGATCTGGGGCAGCGCGCGTGTCGTCGAGGACGACACCGAACTGATGGCGAAGCTGATGCCGGAGGGCTACAAGGCGCGGCCCGAGCAAATCGTCCTGTTCACGGTTTCGGCTTGGGATTCCAATTGCCCGCAGCATATTCCACAGCGGTTCGAAGCGGCCGATGTGGCGGCGGCGCTGGCCGAGCGGGACAAGCGTATCGAATGGCTCGAACAGGAGATCGCGCGCCTGCGCGGAGCTTCAAGCGCCACGGTCAAGGAATAATAACGATAGGCTCAGTTCGGCGCAGCAGCCTCGGCCAGCGCGATGCCGGTCGGCGTTGGCTTCACCGGCACGATGCCGCGGGCCAGCGCCAGCAGATATTTGTTGTATTCGGTGAACAGCACGCGCAGCGCCCTCGGCTTGGTCAGCCAGCCGCCATTGCCAAGATTGCTGTTGACCACCGGATAGGGCTCGAGCTTGGCCTTGTGCAGCAGCCGGCCCATTTCCAGCAGGCTGCGCGGCATGTGATAGTTGTTGGTCACGAGGATCACGGTGCCATAGGCGTGATCTTCCACCCATTTGGCGCTTTCCTCGGCATTGCCGATCGTGTCGAGCGCGGCGCGGTCGATGTCGACGCAGCAGGAAAACAATTTCTTGTCGCCGCGAGTCGCGACCTGAAGCTGGCGGCGGCTGGCGGAAGGATGCACGCCGCTGATCAGCAGCCGCTCGCCCTTGCCGGACGCCAGCAGACCCATAGCGGCATCGAGACGCGAGTGGCCGCCCGTCAGCACGATGATGGCATCGGCTTTTGCTGGATTGGCGGGCGTCGCGAGTCGGCTGACGGTATTGGCGAACCAGCCGAAGCCGCCGGCAAACAGCGTTGCCAGCACGAGCAGAAAGAAAGCGGAGATGCGCAACGCGCCCGCCAATCGGCTGGGCTTGGCGCGCTCGCGGGGACGCGTAATCACCAAGGGCAACTGTCCAGCCATTCCGGTCGAGTCGCGCGCGTCCATCATCTCTATCGTTAACCCCGAAATGCGGCGTTTAGTAGGTGGAGAAGCACACATTACGTTACGTTAATTCTCTATTCGTGATCACCCCGCGTCCGGTTGCCGGACATCGATGTCGCTGAGATAGGTGACGACGGTGAAATGGGAGGTTGCCGCCGTCAGCGCACCGATGACCAGCACCATGAGGACGACGCCGAGATAGCCCGCCGAACCGATGGCGAAATTGCCGAACAAGGCGGTCGCCTGATCGGCCTCAGGCGTTGCCATGTTGCGCGACGACCACCATGAGAAGACGATGAAGACGAGCACCGCCGCCGCACCCCCGGCGGCTGCGCCTTTCATGCCGGTGACGAGAAAGTGGTGGCGGAATTCGCGCGCGATGAAGCGCGCTTCGGCGCCAACGAAATGCAGCACCTCGATGATGTGGCCGTTGCCGGCCATGGCGCCGCGCGTTGCAAACACCACGGTCAGCACGGTTGCCGACAGCATCAGCGCCAGCACGGCAATGCCGATTGTCACCGTGGTACGGGCCATGGCCACCAGCCGGTCGACCCAGGTGCGATGGTCGTCAAGTGCTGCACTGGGCAGCTTCGGCGTGATCGCGGCGCGCATTGCGGCGAAGTCGGGCGGGTTGTTCTCGTCTATGGTGACGATGATCAGACGCGGCACCGGCAGCTCGTCGATGTTGAGACCCGAACCCAGCCACGGCTCCAGTAGCCGCGCCGTGGCGTCGCGGTCGACGATCCTGGCGCTCTTCACGCCAGGAAATTCGCCGGCGATCTGCGAGGCCTGGGCAAGTGCTGCCTCCATGTCGAGACCATCTGCCGGCTTGATCTGGATCGTCGCCTCGCGTGATATCTGGTTCTCCCAGACCGAGGCGGTGTCGCGCACCAGCGTCACCGCGCCGAAGGTCAGGCAGGAGAGGAACGTCATGATGGCAATGACCAGGACCAGCGCCCGGCCGGCGATGTTCTGCGCCGGCACGATCGGCGCCATCTTGCGTTGAACGCGCTGCGTCGTCGCAGCCTTCCCGGCGTGCTGGTCTTCGCCATGGTGAACGGAAAGATCAGTCATAGATATCCAGCCTTCCGCCGGCCAGGATCATGCGCCGCGCGTCGACCTGTTCCATCAGGCCGAGGTCGTGCGTTGCGATCACCACCGCAGTGCCCAGCCGGTTGAGTTCGATGAACAGCCGCAACAGGCGTCGCGCCAGCGGCGGATCGACATTGCCGGTCGGCTCGTCGGCAAGCAGGATCTCGGGCTGCTCGATCAGCGCCCTGGCGATTGCGGCGCGCTGCTTCTCGCCACCCGACAGCACCGGCGGCAGCACATGCATGCGCTCGCCAAGGCCGACCCATTTCAAGAGCTCGGTCACGTCGGTGCGGTAGCTCGCCTCCTCGCGCCCGCGCACGCGCAGCGGCAAGGCCACATTCTCATAGGTCGTCATGTGGTCGAGCAGGCGAAAGTCCTGGAACACGACGCCGATGCGCCGCCGCAGATGCGGCAGCTCGGTGCGCGAGATGCGCGAGCGGTCCTTGCCGAAGATGGTGATCAGCCCGCGCGTTGGCTTGAGCGACATGAATAAAAGCCGCAGCAGCGTCGTCTTGCCGGCGCCCGAAGGGCCGCTCAGGAACTGGAAGGAGCGCTCCGGTATGTGCAAGGAAATGTCGCGGAGGATTTCCGGACCCATGCCATAGCGGAGGCCGACATTTTCGAAGCGGATCACGTTCGACGACCTGAAACTTGCGGTGGCGACGAGCCAGCCTTCTCTGAGAAGAGACCATCGGCCGGCATGGTTAACCGGCGGTTAATTCTGAGGTTTTTTGAGCGCGTCACAAGGGTTCCGGTGGGGAAGCGTTAACCATTTCCGTTTACGCAAAAGAAACGAAGAGCGAACAAGTGCCGTAGTGCTGGGGCCGTGATGGCTGACGATCGAACCGCGCGCCCGGTTTCCGGCGAAATCATGACCGATTCGGCCGCAAATCCTGTGCCGGAACGCATTAAAAGTGATCCAGCCGATGACATCGTCGATGCCGACTACGAGGTGCTGCCGCGCCTCACCGCCAGCATGGACCCTTCACCGCCGCTTTCGCGCGTGATCGCTACGCCATCGCTCGAAGGCATGGACATGCTGCGCAAGCCCAAAGCTGCGATGGAACGGCTGCGGGCGTCGCGCGGCGGGCCGATCTTCTGGATCGCCGGCCTCAGTGCCGCGTTTGCAGCCTTCTGGATCTCGGGCGGGCACGCGCTGGTGCGCCAGGCGCCGCTTCTTCTCGCAGCCCAGGAAACGGGCACTGCACTCACCATTTCAGGCGTTACGTCGCGTATCGATGCGTCCGGGCTGAAACCTGTCCTGTTCGTCGGTGGCGAGGCCGCGAATGAAGGCGCCAGCCCGTCGCCATTGCCGCCGCTGGAAATCCGGGTCACCGGAAATGACAGGCGCATGACCCGTTATACGCTGGGGACATTCAACCGTTCGCTGGCGCCCGGCGAAAGATTTGGCTTTTCGAGCCGGCTCGACGTGCCTAGAAACGGGGTCAAGACCGTCTCGGTCACCTTCGCCAACTAGGGCGTCATTTCTGGAAAGGCTGCCAATGCCAGTCGTGCGCGGCAAGGATATCGAGGTTCTGTTTTCGGCGTCGGCGATTGCCCGCCGCAATCTGGAGCTCGCCAAGGAGATCGCCGAGCGCGACTATCAGGACCTTCTGGTGATTTCGGTGCTGAAAGGGTCGTTCATTTTCGCCGCCGATCTCATCCGCGCCATGCACGATGTCGGCCTGTCGCCCGAGGTCGAGTTCATCTTCATCTCCAGCTACGGCGCCGGAACCACCAGCGGCGAGGTGAGGGTGCTGCGCGACATTGATAATGAGGTCGCCGGCCGCGACGTGCTGTTGATCGACGATATTCTCGAATCCGGCAAGACGCTGTCCTTCACCCGCGATCTGATGCTGTCGCGCGGCGCCAAAAGCTGCGCCATCGCCGTGCTGCTCGACAAGCGCATGCGCCGCCAGACCGCGCTCAACGCCGACTATGTCGGCTTCGACTGCCCCGACTATTTCGTCGTCGGCTACGGCATGGATGTCGCCCACGCCTTTCGCGAGCTGCCGTTTGTCGGTGTCGTCAAGGGCGACGCCTGAGACCTTTTGATAATTCTACTGCGGCGGTTACCACGCCATCTGACTCGCCGGAGCGAATTCTGAAAAGGCCTCACTGATCTCGGCGCCTTCAGAAAAAGTCAACTTTTCACCGCCAAATGTTCCGCTATGGCAAAGCTCTTGATCGTCGAGGACGATGAGTCCGTCCGCACCCTCGCCGCCCGCGCGCTCGAACGCGCCGGGCATATGATAGACATCGCCGCCGACGGCGCGCAAGGGCTTGCCCTGATCCGCGCAGCACGTGGCGGCTACGACCTTGTTGTCTCTGATATCCGAATGCCGGAAATGGACGGCATCCAAATGGCCAAGGCGGCGGCGTCGCTTTTCCCGACGATGAAGATCTTGCTGATGACCGGCTATGCCGACCAGCGCGAGCGCGCCGAGGAATTGAACGGTGTCATTGTGGACGTCGTGCAAAAGCCGTTCACGCTGGCCGAAATCCGCGCGCGTGTCGAAAAGGCGCTCGCCTGTTTTGCCTAGAATCCAAGCCTGACCGCGGTCAGGCCGGATCGCAGGTCGCCGCGATTGCCGGCGCGCTGCTCCGGTGCCGGCTGGCATGGAGCGCGAACAGACCGGCGCCGATGATGAGGGCGGCGCCGACCACGGTGGCCGATCGCGGCACTTCGGCAAAGAACAGGAAGCCCCACAGCGGCGACCAGATGATGCCGGTGTATTCGAAGGTGGCGACGCTGTTGGCGGGCGCCAGCCGGTAAGCCTGCGACAACAGGATCATCCCGGCTGAAGCGACGAAGCCGCAGGCAGCCATCGTCAGAAAATCGATCGGCGTCGGCCAGATCCATGGCCTGACCAGGAATTCGAGGCTCGGATGCGTGGCGTGAGCAATTCCTGCCAGCCAGAACAGCCCGGCGACCGCTGCAGCGCCCAGGAGATAGACGCCGTTCTGATAGAACGCCATGACCGTGGATGATTCGGTGTCGCCGATCTTGCGGGCCATCAACTGCGAAAAACCGTACAGCACCGCCGAGGCCAGCGACAGCAGCGCCGCCCAGTCAAACAGCCCGGCACCGGGCCGCAGCATCACCAGCACGCCCAGCATCCCGACCATGACGGTGACCAGCGTCTGCCACGCCACTCGTTCGCCGAGATAAGGACCGGCAAGCGCCATGATGAACAGCGGTGCCATGAAATAAAGCGCCACCGCGTCGGCAAGCGGCAGGGCGGCGATCGCCAGGTAGTAGACCGTGTAGGAGGTGAACAGGATGAAGGCGCGCATCGTCAGCATGCGAAATCGCTTCGAAAAGATCGCCCTGAGCCCGACATCGGCATGAACCAGCACGAGAAGAATGGGCAGGGCGACGATCGAGCGGATCGCCATCACCTCGGTCACCGGATAAGTGCTCGATACGGCCTTGATCAGCGGGTCCTGGAGCGAGAACACCAGAACACCGAGGCAAAGGCTTGCCATGCCGAGGACGATCCGGTTCTGCATGTTTTTCGACGGCTCCTTGCGTGTGCGGCCCGAGAGCCGGGCCCGCGTAATTTTTGTTTTATGAATGTCGTTGTCCCCAAACCGCTGAGCACTTTTGGGCGACATGCATCAAAAAGAACCCGCCACCGTTTCGGGCAGCGGGTACGAGTGAGGACTGATTGGTCCGCAGCCGATTTCGCAGCCGCATATCCAATGGGTGAAGCGACTATTATCCGCCGTTTGATATGTTGCAAACGAATTGGAATGATGCCAGCAATCAGATTTTCTTATGGCGCACAAATGAAGCCCACACTCGACAGCGATCTGCTGCGCACCTTCGTCGCGGTTGCCGACACCGGCAATTTCACCAAGGCGGCGGAGCAGGCCGGCCGTACCCAATCGGCGGTTTCGATGCAGATGAAGAAGCTCGAAGATGTGGTCGGCGACAGCCTGTTCGAGCGCGGCTCGCGTGGTGTGGCGCTGACGCGCCGCGGCGGCGAACTCATCGTCAACGCCCGCCGGATCGTGTCGCTGCTGGACGAGACGGCGGCATCGATGGTCGCAGCGCCGCTTGGCGGGCCGGTCCGCATCGGCATTCCGGAGGAATATGGCCACGCGATCCTGTCGCGCGCGCTCGGCGCCTTTGCCAAGCGCCATCCTCGGGTCGACATCACAGTCCGCTACGCGCATTCCGGTGCGCAGATCGCAGCGCTCGCTGCCGGCGAGCTGGACCTGGCGGTGGTGTTCGAATGGCAGGATCTCTCCGGCGGTGAGGTGCTGATGCATGACCCGACCGTGTGGGTAACGTCGGAGCTGCATCACATGCATGAGGAGCGGCCGGTGCCGATCGCGCTCTACAACCGTGCCGGCTGGTGCAAGGATTTCGCCATCAAGTCGCTGGAGCAGCGCGGTCTCGCCTATCGTGTCGCCTATACCAGCGATACCAATGGCGGCCTGCGGCTCGCCGTCACCTCCGGGCTGGCGATCGCGCCGATCTCGCGCAGCAACATCCCGGCCGGCTGCCGCGAACTTACGGCCGCCGACGGGTTCGGCGACATCGATTCCTCGAACGTGGTGCTGCGGCGCAATCCGAACGCGTCCGGCGAGGCCATCGACGGCATGCAAGAGGCGATCCGAGAGGCGTTCACCAACCGCTAAGAGCATCGGACCAAAGTGGGTACCGGGGAAAATCCGATTCTCAAACAAACATAGAGGGCCGGCACGGTTCGACTTGATAGTCCGCCGCTCTGAGCCGACTAACGGAATGTGCAGGTAGCGCCACTTGCCGACCTCAGCACCTCTAAGCGCGAACGCCTGGTGTGATGCCCGATGCGGGCGTTCGTAGGCATCTCGCTGTTACATCGCGGTGACAAAAGCACCGCCACGGTGGCGTCAACCGGTTACACAGAGCAGGAAATATCTCCGGCCTTCTGGGAGTGGTCAGCGTCCCCAGAGGCTGAGTGAGCGTGTCGTCGGTTGGCTGTTAGCGCGGCGACTGGAAAGCTCCACGCCTCGCAAGCGGGATAGCGAAGTCTCGTGAAGGCAAGGTCAAGCTGCGTTCTCCGTTCTGTATCGGCGACGAGCGGCGACTGGGAGAGATGGATACCATGCACGTAGGGCGTCCGGAAGTTGGCAGGACGTGGACGCGGGGCGGTCCGCGTGCAGGCGCTTGGCTGAGCGGTGCAATGACCACGCAGCGCCGCCTCGCAGCGATCCTGGCTTGCGACGTGGTCGGCTATTCGCGCCTGACGGAGCGCGACCAGCGCGGCACGCTCGAGCGGCTGAAGATCTACCGCAAGGACCTCCTCGAACCGCTGGTCTCCGAGCACGGGGGTCGGATCGTGAAGCTCACCGGCGACGGCATGCTGTGCGAGTTCGCGAGCGTCGTCAACGCGGTGACCTCGGCGATGGCGATCCAGCAGGCCCTGGCAGAACACGAGGCGGAGACGCCCGAGGAGGAGCGGATTCGCTTCCGCGTCGGTGTCAATCTCGGCGACGTGGTGTGCGAGGAGGACGGCGACCTCTACGGCGACGCGGTCAACATCGCCGCCCGTCTCGAAAGCATCGCCGATCCCGGCACCGTGGTCGTCTCGGGTACCGCCTACGACCACCTTCAGGGCAAGCTCGACTGCGGCTTCACGCCGCTCGGCAACCTGCGCCTCAAGAACATCGAGCGGCCTGTGCGCGCCTACCGCGTCGAGACCGACGCCAGCGCCTCGGTGGCTGCACTGCCTCCGCTGCCCGAGAAACCCTCGATCGCGGTTCTGCCTTTCACCAACATGAGCGGCGATCCCGACCAGGAATACTTCGCCGACGGGCTGGTGGAGGACATCATTACGGGATTGAGCCGGGTGAACTCCTTCTTCGTGATCGCCCGCAACTCGTCCTTCACCTACAAGGGCCGGGCGGTGGACCTACGCCAGGTCGGGCGCGAGCTGGGCGTCCGCTACGTGCTCGAAGGCAGCATCCGCAGAGCAGGATCGCGGGTGCGCATCAGTGGGCAGTTGGTGGACGCGACCAGCGGACACCACGTCTGGGCCGACCGCTTCGAGGGCGACGTGAGCGACATCTTCGACCTGCAGGACAAGGTGACCGAGAGCGTCGTCGGCGCTGTCGAACCGACCATCCGGCTGGAGGAGATCAGGCAGGCGCGCATGAAGCCGACCGACTACATTAGCGCCTACGACCTCTACCTTCGCGCGCTGCCGCGCTTCTACAGCATGACGCGCGAAGGCTTTGCCGACGTGCGCCGGCTCACCAACGAGGCGCTCAGCATCGACCCTAGCTTCAATTTGGCGAAGGCACTCGGCGCCTATATCCGCAGCCTATCCGTGAGCCAGTGCTGGCATGAGCCCGACGATATCCGAGTCGCCGCGCGCATGGCGCGCGAGGTACTGGCGGAAGCGCGCGACGACCCCACGAGCCTACGCTTCGCCGCGCAGGTGATCGCCTACAGCGCGAAGGACTACGAGATGGCGCTGAGCACGATCGAACGATCCCTGCTGCTCAACCCCAATTCGGCGCAGGGCCATACGGGCAGCGGCTGGGTGAACGCGCATTCCAGCCGCCCTCTCGTCGCGATCGAGCACTTTCACAGGGCAATGCGGCTGAGCCCGGTCGACCCCGAGAAGGGCATCGCGCTCTCCGGCATCGGGATGAGCTACCTGATGCTCGAGCGCTATGAAGAAGCGCTGGCATGGGGAGAACGCGCGCTGCACGAGATGCCGAACTACGGCTCCTCGCACCGGGTGGTAATCATGGCGCTGGTCAAACTCAACCGGCTGGACGAGGCGCAGGCGGCAGCGCGGCGGCTGATGGAGGCATTCCCGACCTACACGCTCACCCTGCAGAGACAGATCAACCCGTGGCGGGACAAGGTGTTCGCCGAGAGTTACGTCGAGGCGCTGGGCATCTCCGGCGTGCCGGAGTGATCGTCGCGGTCGCAAAGAGCCCTCTTCTGCGCGTCACGTCCGGCCAGGCGACGTCCCTTGATCCCGCGTCGCTTCTGAAAGGATAGTTCTCTGGCCGGCTTGACCGAGGACTGAGCGCGTAGAGCAGCCGGCGAGCTCTCTGTTAGGTTCGCGTCGAACTCCGGTTTCCACCCTGACGAGACCTACCGACGGTCCAGACAAATGTCGCCGTTGGGTCATGGTTTCCCCTTCAACCTCTCCGATGGAACGGCAGAAAAGGGTCGAATTCGGTCGTTCAGAGTGATTGGGGTTTGACCCTGGAGCATATCGCCCAAAAGTGTGCAGCCCGGCGATGGCGGCCACCTGGATCCGCGCACTGCGATCTTCCTGATATAGAGGACGGCTTTATTTCAGCTCCAGCAGCCGCTCCAGATAGCTGCGCTCGATGTCGGGGCTGAGCGCGTTGCCGAGCCGCTTGCGGATCGCTTCGAGGATCTGGCGGGCGCGCTGCACGTCGATCTCGTCCGGCACCTTCACCGACTCGCCGAAATCGGGACCCTCGGTGGCGCGTGGCCGGCCGAGCGGATCGCGGTCGGCGTTCTGCTGGCGGCCGCCCCGCTCACCGTCGCCCTCGTCGCCCTGCATGGCCTGCAATTGCTTCATCATGTCCTTGGCGCCCTTGCGCAACGCTTCCAGCGCGCGGCCCTGGTGACCGACGGCCTGGTCGCCATCGCTGTCGCCAAGCGCCTGTTCGGCGTTGCCCATGGATTTGCCGGCCTCGCCAAACCCTTCATTGGGCTCGAGACCCATGCCTTCGAGACCTTTTCTCAGCTGGTCGAGGTCGCCTTGCAGCTTGCCCTGGCCTTCCTGCAACTGCTTCAGCGCGTCGGCGAATTCCTGCGGCGTCATCGGCTTCGGCCGGCCGAGCGGATCGCGGTCTTCACCTGGGCCGGGCTGCTCGCCCTGTTCGCCCATTTGGCCCTGCTCACCGTTCTCGCCGAGCTGCTCGTCGCGGTTCTGGCCGCGCTGTTGCTGGCCGCGCTGCATCTGGTCCAGGCGGAAGGTTTCGTTCATCATCTCCTGCTGACGCCGCATGATCTCGCCGAGCTTGTCCATCTGTTGGCGCATTTCGCTGTTCTGCTGGCCGCCCTGCTGCTGACGTCCGGCCTGCAGATTGTTCATCATGTCCTGCAGCTGCGAAAGCAATTGCTGCGCGCTGTCGCGATCGCCGGACTTCGCCAGATTCTCGATCTGGTCCATCATGCGTTCGATGTCGCTCTGGCGCAGTTCCTGGCCGTTCTGCTGCATCTGCGGCGCGTTCGGATTCTGCTGCGCACGTTGGGCGAATTCCTGCAGGAACTGGTTCATCGCCTCGCGCAGTTCCTTCATCGCCTTGTCGATTTCCTCATCGCTGGCGCCGTTCTTGATCGCGTCCTGGAGCGCCTGCTGCGCCTGGCGCAGCCGCCTCTCGGCTTCGGAAAGATTGCCTTCCTCGATGCCGAGGGCGATCTCCCAGAGGTAGGCGACCTCGTCGCGCAACTTGTCGTCGTTGTCGGCCATCTTCAACCGGGTGCGGGCGCTCATGATGGCGAGGTAGTGCGCCATGTTGTCGAACGTATCTTCGGGCCTGAGCGTGATCGCGTCCATCAGGTCGAGCACGCGGTTCTTGGCGTTGGCGTCGAGCGCCAGCACGCGGCGCTGCTCGATCACAGCCCTTGCCAGCGGGTTGGAGAACGGCCGCTCCGGCATCACCAGCGTCTTGATTTCGCTGGTTGCCGTATGTCCGGCGTCGTCGGTGGCGACAAGCCTGAGCTTGATGTTGCCGCCGGCCCAGACATGCTCGGTCAGGTCCTTCGTGGTCTTGGCGGCATTGCCCTTGGCGCCGCGGCGTGGCAGCGTCAGCGGCATTTCGGGCGGGCCATAGAGTGGATGCGCATTCGCCGCCGGTGGATCGGCCAATACGAAATCCGCCTTGGCGGAGGCCGCGCCATAGTCGTCGTCGATCTGGTAGTTGAGTTCGAAGGAGCCGTTGACGGCGCGTTTCGGCTCGCCGACGAAGCGGATCTGCGGCGGCTTGTCCGGGATCACTGCGAAGGCCCAGTTGCCGAGTTCGTCATTGCCTGATTTCAGCGTCAGCGTGCCGTTGGCGGTCAGCTTTCCGGTAAACTGGCGCACCGTGGAGGGCGTTGCCGTGGAGGGCCTTGCCGCCGCCGGCTTGGCCGCGTCGGCCTGCTGACCGGCCGGCTCGATGGTGCGGGCGTTGCCGTCGGCGTCGGCGTAGCTCAGCGTTTCCTCGCCGGAACCGCCGGTGACGCGCAGCGATACATCGCTGCCTTCCGGAACGGTGAAGGTGGGCGCAGCCTGATTGCCATTGTCGGCGAGGGCTGGGTTGGCGAGGGCTGGGGACGTGAGGAAGACCGGCGGCCTGCCGGTGTAGGCCGGCGGCGTCACCCAAGCGTCGATGCGCGGCGGCACCGCGTCGCGCGCCGCGTGGGCACTGAACCCGTCTGCGATGCGGCCGCCAGACGGTCCGAAGGAGAAGGCAAAGGCGGTGACCAACAAAAGCGCCGCCACGGCGCGCAGCCCCCACGGGTCGCGCTCCGGCACCCGGGTGCGCGGCAGGTCGCCACCGAGGTTGCCGAGTTTTTCGGCCATGCGTTTCTGGTGCTCGCGCCACAGCGCTTGCGAAAAAATGCTCTCCCTGCCGCTCGGCCGGTCGGTCTGCACCAGCACCGGACTGTGCAGCAATTGGTTGGCCGCCTCGATGCGCCGGTCGATCTCGGCACTGGACGGCACCCGAAAGAAACGCAGGGGATAGAGCGCGGCAAGGGCTGCGACGCCGAACACTGCCATCAGGCCGATGCGCGCCGTGTCGGGCAGCAGAAGGAAGAGGCCGAGCCACGAGGCGCTGAGGAACAGGCTGGCGACAATGACCAGCGGAAGCAGCAACGGCCAGCCACGCTCGACCGTCATCGAGACCCGCGTCGCCAGCCGGCTCAGGGCAAGGCGCCCGGCCAGGCTGCGATCGCTGCTGAAGGTGGGTCGTTGGGTCATCGGCCCTTCCTGATTCGGGCGGGATAACCCGAACCTCACAAATCTATCGCATCGGCCCGAAAATCGGATGCGAAGGACTCAAAGTCTTAGATGCACGTCACTCGAAGCATATCAACAAACACGGCGAAGGCGAGGCGGTTCCCGAAAACGTGAACAAGACTGCCTCCATTATCGTCAGAATTTAGTCGGATTGGCGTTCGCACCGCAGACCAGCACGGCGACACGCTCGCCCGCAGCCGGCGCGTAACGGCCGGACAGGACCGCCGCAAAGGCTGCAGCGCCGCCCGGTTCGGAGATGATTCGTATCCGGTCCCAAAGTGCCGCCTGCGCGGCGATGATCTCATCGTCGCTGACCAATATGGAACGCTCGACGAAGGCCTCGGCGATTGGAAACATCATTTCGCCGACGCGCTTCGGCGCCAGCGAATCGGCGGCGATGCCCTCAGTCGGCGCATCGACGGGCCGGCCGGCCTCGAAGGCGCGATGAAGCGTCGGCGCACCCTCGGGCTCGACGGCGATGATCCTGATGCGGCCGGCAAACCAGGCGGCGATGCCGCCAATCAGGCCGCCGCCGCCGACGGCGACCAGCAGCGTGTCGAGCTCAGGCAGGTCGGCCTCGATCTCGAGGCCGAGCGTGCCTTGCCCGACCAGCGTCTCCTCCTGGTTGAAGGCGTGGATCTGCAGCGCGCCGGACTTTTCGGCGAAGCTTTCGCTGGCGGCCAGCGCCTCGGCATAGCGCGCGCCGCCCACAACCAGTTCGGCGCCGTAGCTGCGGATGCGTTCCAGCTTGGCCGGCGGGCTCACATCGGGAACGAAAATTGTTGCCTTGTGGCCGAGCCGCATGGCGGCATAGGCGACCGCGGCCCCATGATTGCCGCCCGATGCCGCGACGACGCCGGCCTTGGGAACCGGCCGTTCGAGAAGATTGGTGAACGCGCCGCGCGCCTTGAACGAGCCGGAATGCTGCAGGCATTCGAGCTTCAGGTCGACGCTAAGCGGCGGACGGCCGAAATCGGCCATGTCGACGCGCAGCACCGGCGTGTGGCGCACGAATGGCCGGATGCACGGCTCCATTGCGGCGATGCGTTCGCGTGTGATCCTATTGCCGTTCAGCATGGTCTGCTCCCAGGGTTGACATCTTTTAGTAACTTAGCAAAGTGGCTAAATGCAAGAGGTTGATGTCTTCAAGGCGATTGCCAACGAGCGCAGGCTGCAAATCCTCGATTGGCTGAAGGACCCGCGCGCGCATTTTTCGCCGCAGGCAGATGGCGATCTGGTCGAGGACGGCGTCTGCGCGCTGCTGATCGCGGAAAAGCTGGGGATCACCCAGGCGACGCTCAGCGAGCATATGCGAGTGCTGACCCAGGCGGGCCTTCTGCGCAGCAAGCGCATCAAGCAGTGGACGTTCTATCGCCGCGACGAGGGCAGGATTGCGCAGACCAGGGCGCTGATTCAGCACCGGCTGTAGCGCTGCAGGCTATTCCAGCCAATCGGGCAGCGAATCCAGCCCGATCAGTTCCTCATACGTCTGGCGCGGGCGCACGACGTGGAAACGGTCGCCGTCGACCAGCACTTCGGGCACCAGCGGCCTGGTGTTGTAGGTGCCGGCCTGCACCGCGCCATAGGCGCCGGCGGTGGCGATGGCGATCAGGTCGCCGGTCTTCAGCCGCGGCAGGTCACGGTCGAGGCCAAGATAATCGCCGGTCTCGCAGACTGGGCCGACCACGTCGACCGTCATGCGCGGTGCTGCAGCCGGCTGCTGCACCACCGGCTTGATGTCATGGAAGGCGTCGTAGAGCGTCGGCCGGATCAGATCGTTCATCGCGGCGTCGACGACCAGGAAGTTCTTGGCGTTGCCCTCCTTCACGAAGATCACTTGCGAGACGAGGATGCCGGCATTGCCTGATATCAGTCGGCCCGGCTCGAACATCACCTTCAGCCCGAGCTTGGTGACGTGCTTCCTGACGATCTGGGCATAAGCGTCCGGCAACGGGGGTGGGCTGTTGTCGACGCGGTAGGGAATGCCGAGGCCGCCGCCGAGATCGATATGCTCGATGGCGTGCCCGTCGGCGCGCAGCACGCCGACCAGTTCCACCAGCAGCGCGAAGGCATCGTCGAACGGCTGCAATTCGGTGATCTGGCTGCCGATATGGGTGTCGATGCCGGTGACCTTGATGCCAGGCAGTTCAGCGGCGCGGGCATAGACCTTTCGCGCCTTCTGCCAGGGAATGCCGAACTTGTTCTCGGCCTTGCCGGTGGAGATCTTCTTGTGGGTCTTGGCGTCGACATCCGGGTTGATGCGCAGCGAGATCGGCGCCACCTTGCCCAGTGCCGTGGCGCGGGCCGACAGCAATTCAAGTTCCGGTTCGGATTCGACGTTGAAGCACAGAATGCCGGCCGAGAGCGCAAAATCCATTTCGCGGGCGGTCTTGCCGATGCCGGAAAACAGGATCTTGTTGGCCGGAATGCCGGCGGCCAGCGCGCGGCGCAATTCGCCTTCTGAGACCACGTCGGCGCCGGCGCCGAGTTTTGCCAGGATCTTCAGCACCGCCTGGTTGGAATTCGCCTTCATCGCATAGCAGACCAGCGCGTCGAGCCCGGCAAAAGCCTGCGCAAACACGCGGAAATGCCTGGTCAGCGTCGCCGTCGAATAGCAATAGAACGGCGTGCCGACGCTTGCAGCGATACCCGATATTGCCACGTCCTCGGCATATAGCATGCCGTCGCGGTAGTCGAAATGGTTCACAACAGTGGTTCCGGAAGTTGGCGCACGATGAGATCGACCGATCTCATCGGCTCTAGATCAGCGGGTCGAGAATGAACTTCTTGTCCTTGACCGGTTTTTCCGGCTCCGGCGGCACGGGCTGCTCGGCCTTTTGTGCGTCCTTGCGCGCCTGCACGGCCGCCTCATAGGGCGTGTCGAGGCCGGCTTTCCTGCCGCAGGCCGTTACGGTTGCCAGCGCCGCCAGCAGCGCGAGCGACACCAAAATCCTGCTTGCGGTCATCGATCCATCCGTCCGAAACTTTTGCCCGCCGCTTTTAGCCGAGTTTTTCTGGCATTGCACCTAATCACGCCTTGGCGATGTGCTTTTTCCAGTACCGGATCTGCTTCCTCACTTCCGACGGCGCGGTGCCGCCGAAGCTCGTGCGGCTCTTCACCGAGTTTTGCACGGCAAGCACGGAAAACACGTCCGCTGTGATGCCGGGGTGAATGGACTGCAAGTCTTCCAGCGGCAGCCTGTCGAGCCCGATTTTCTTCTCCTCGGCCAGCGCCACCGCACGGCCGGTGACGTGGTGCGCCTCGCGGAACGGCAGGCCGAGGGTGCGCACCAGCCAGTCGGCAAGGTCGGTCGCGGTCGCATAGCCTGACCCGGCGGCCTTCTTCATGGCGGCGGCGTTCACCGTCATGTCGCGCACCATGCCGGTCATCGCCGCCAGCATCAGGTCAAGCGTCTCGGCGGCGTCGAATACGGATTCCTTGTCCTCCTGCATGTCCTTGCCATAGGTCAGCGGCACGCCCTTCATCACCGTCAGCAGGCCAACCAGATGGCCGGTGACGCGGCCGGTCTTGCCGCGCACCAGTTCGGCGGCGTCGGGGTTCTTTTTCTGCGGCATGATCGAGGAGCCGGTGGAGAATGAGTCCGACAGCCTGACGAAGCCGAATTGCGGCGTCGACCAGATGATGATCTCTTCGGCCAGCCGCGACAGATGCGTCGCGCAGATCGCCGCCAGCCCCAAGAATTCCAGTGCGAAATCGCGGTCCGAAACGCTGTCCAGGGAATTGCGCATCGGCTCGCGGAAGCCAAGCGCCTTGGCCGTTTGGTGCCGGTCGATCGGAAAGCTGGTGCCGGCAAGTGCGGCGGCACC
This sequence comes from Mesorhizobium sp. WSM4813, assembly GCF_055811555.1. Taxonomy (NCBI): domain Bacteria; kingdom Pseudomonadati; phylum Pseudomonadota; class Alphaproteobacteria; order Hyphomicrobiales; family Phyllobacteriaceae; genus Mesorhizobium; species Mesorhizobium sp. WSM4813. Next base: position 68,856 of record NZ_JBVVQU010000013.1, on the reverse strand, counting down.
GAGCGGGCTTTCGTCCATCCGTTCGATGGCGTCGCGAACACGCGACAGGTCGCGCGAAAACATCTCGACATAGGCCATGCAGTGATGGCCGAAGGTCACCGGCTGCGCCGCCTGCATATGGGTGAAGCCCGGCATCACCGTCGCCGCATGCTCCTCGGCCCGTTCCAGGAACGCCGTGATCAGGCCCTTCAGCGCTTCGGCGACGCGAAAGCATTCGTCCTTGACCCATAGCCTGAGGTCGACAGCCACCTGATCATTGCGCGAACGAGCGGTGTGCAGGCGGCCGGCGGCCGGGCCGATCAGCTCGGCAAGGCGGGCTTCGACATTCATGTGGATGTCTTCCAGCCTGGTCGAGAACTCGAATGTGCCGGCTTCGATCTCTGTCAGGATCGTGTTCAGCCCGCGAGCGATTTTTTCTTGATCGGCCGCCGAAATAATGCCCGTTTGGGCCAGCATCTCGCTATGGGCGATCGAGCCTCTGATATCCTGCGCGTAGAGTTTGCGGTCGAACGAGATCGACGCGTTGATCGCTTCCATGATCGCGGCCGGACCCGAGGCAAAACGTCCGCCCCACATCTGGTTGCTGGCCTTCTTGTCGCTCATCGCTATAACCCGTGCTCCGGAGCAGTTTTCAGAAAATGGCAGACGGCAATAAATTTTTTCCGGCCCCGCGCCTCATCCTCGCCGCTTTGGTGGCGGGCGTGCTGGCCGGCGCGGTCGCGGTATATGTCAGCGAGAGCGGTTCTGGCAACAACGCGCCCGCTCAAGTTGCCGCTGGCGACAGCAAGGACGATGTCGCCTGCGCCGCCAAGGCCGACCGCGCCAAGACGGTCGCGGCGGCTGCCACCGGCCAGGTCGCAGCACTTTTGCCGGCCGATCCGCCGCAATCGCTGAAAGGTCTTGCCTTCAACGACCCCGGCGGCAAGCCGCTGACGCTCGCCGACCATGCCGGCAAGACGGTGCTGCTCAATCTGTGGGCGACATGGTGCGCGCCCTGCCGTGCCGAAATGCCGGCGCTCGACGCGCTGCAGAAAGAAATGGGCAGCGACGCCTTCGAGGTCGTCGCGGTCAATGTCGATGTCGGCGACGATACCAAGCCGAAGAAGTTCCTCGAGGAAACCGGCGTCGAAGCGCTCGGCTATTATCGCGATTCGACGATGGCGCTGTTCAACGATCTCAAGACGCGCGGCCTGGCGCTCGGCCTGCCGGTCACCATGCTGATCGACGGAGAAGGCTGCCTGATCGCGCACATGAACGGCCCGGCCGAATGGTCGAGCCCGGATGCCAAGCGGCTGGTCGAAACGGCGCTCGGCAAGTCGGACTAGGCGCCGGCGATTGCTGCCGGTCCCCGCCTTTGTTCGAGTGGTAAGCCGGCTTTTCAATTGCTTTCCATCGGCGCTTATTTCGAAGCGTCCACCACTTTAAGTGGAGATCGAGTTCATCGATCCGCAACAAAACCGTTGTCCAACTGTCACGAGCGGCACATATTGCCTTTGCGAGAGTGCCACTTTCGCCAATGATAAACGGGAGATGAAACATGAAGTTCTTCGGCTTCGTGGCCGGTGTCGCCGCCACCATGACCCTGCTTTCCACCACCTCCGCCTTTGCCGTCACGCAGATCAGCTGGTGGCACGCCATGACCGGCGCCAATGCCGAGGTCGTCGACAAGATTTCTAAGGATTTCAACGCCAGCCAGAGCGACTATGAGCTGGTGCCGGTGTTCAAGGGCACCTATCCCGAGACGCTGAATGCCGGCATCGCCGCCTTCCGTGCCGGGCAGGCGCCAGATATCCTCCAGGTGTTCGATGTCGGCACTGGCGTGATGATGGCGGCCGAGGGTGCGATCAAGCCGGTGGCCGAGGTGATGACCGGTGCCGGGATGACCTTCGACAAGAGCCAGTATCTGCCCGGCATCGTCGGCTATTATTCGAAGCCAGACGGCACCATGCTGTCCTTCCCTTACAACTCCTCCTCGCCGATCCTCTACTACAACAAGGACATCTTCCAGAAGGCGGGCCTCGACGTGAACAGCCCGCCCAAGACCTGGAACGAGGTGTGGGAAGCTGCCAAGAAGATCAAGACGAGCGGCGCCGCCTCATGCGGCTACACCTCGACCTGGTTGACCTGGATCCATCTGGAGAATTTCGCGGCGTGGAATGATGTGCCCTGGGCCAGCCAGCAAAACGGCCTGGCCGGCGGGGATGTCGAACTCAAGATCAACGCGCCGATTTTCGTCAACCACTTCCAGGCGCTGGCAGACCTCGCCAAGGACGGCACCTTCAAATATGGCGGGCGCACCTCCGAAGCCAAGCAGATCTTCCTTGCCGGCGAATGCGGCATCTTCACCGAATCGTCGGGCGGCCTCGGCGACATCGTCAAGTCCGGCATGAACTATGGCATCGGCCAGCTTCCCTACGACAGCGATGCCAAGGGCGCGCCGCAGAACACCACGCCGGGCGGCGCCAGCCTGTGGGTGTTCGGCAACAAGTCGGACGAGCAATACAAGGGCGTCGCGGCCTTCTTCGCCTACCTGTCCAAGACCGATGTGCAGGAATATCTGCACCAGAAGTCGGGATACCTGCCGGTGACGCTCGCCGCCTACGAGGCGACCAAGAAATCGGGCTTCTATGACAAGAACCCCGGCCGCGAGACACCCATCCTGCAGATGACGGGCAAGGCGCCGACCGATAACTCGAAGGGCGTGCGCCTGCCGAATCTGCCGCAGGTGCGCGATATCCAGAACGAGGAGTTGGAGAAGATGCTGGCCGGCCAGCAAACCGCTCAGCAGGCGCTTGACAATGCGGTCACGCGCGGCAACGCCGCGATCGAGGAAGCGCTGGAGAACTGACGAGATTATCCCGGTTGGTATCGGTTTGAATATCGCCCACGCGAGCTCGCGTGGGCGTCTCCTGAGGTAGCGAGGGAAATCAGCCTGTCTCCACGCATCGTCTTTCCCCACAAGATCCTGCCCTACCTGCTGGTGGCGCCACAACTCGCCATAACACTGGTTTTCTTCTACTGGCCGGCCGGTCAGGCGCTTTACCAGTCGATGCTCAGGCAAGATCCGTTCGGGCTGAGGAGCAGGTTCGTCTGGTTCGCCAATTTCCGGAAGGTGCTGGCTGATCCGGCCTATCTCAACTCGATCAAGGTCACGGTGGTGTTCTCGCTTGCGACCGCGATCGTTGCCATGGGTGTGGCCCTTTTGCTTGCGGTCATGGCCGAGAAGGCGGTGCGCGGTAAAGGCCTCTACCGCACACTGCTGATATGGCCTTATGCCGTGGCGCCGGCGATTGCCGGCATGCTGTGGCTGTTTCTGTTCAATCCTTCGATCGGATCGCTGGCCTATTTGCTGAGAAGCCTCGGCATCGCCTGGGACCCGCTGCTCAACGGCACCCACGCCATGATCCTGCTGGTGTCCGCGGCTGCCTGGAAGCAGATCAGCTACAATTTCCTGTTCTTCGTCGCCGGCCTGCAGGCGGTACCGAAAACGCTGATCGAGGCGGCGGCCATGGATGGCGCCGGGGAGACCAAGCGCTTCTGGACCATCGTCTTTCCGCTGCTTGCGCCGACGACGTTTTTCTTGCTGGTCGTCAACACTGTCTATGCCCTGTTCGACACTTTCGGCATCGTTCATGCCGTCACCGGCGGCGGGCCGGGCAAGGCGACCGAGACGCTGGTCTACAAGGTCTACAATGACGGCTTCGTCAATCTGATCCTGGGCGACTCGGCGGCGCAGTCGGTCATCCTGATGGCCATCGTCATTGCGCTCACCGCCATCCAGTTCCGCTACGTGGAACGCAAAGTCCACTACGGTTGAGGGCAGCGATGATCGGCCAGTCCCCACTCCGCACATTCATCGCCCATGCCGTGCTTATCCTTGGCATATTGATCGTGGCTTTTCCGATCTACTACACGTTCGTTGCCTCGACACACACGCTGCAAACCATCCTCAGGCCGCCGCTGCCGCTGTTGCCCGGCGGTCAGCTCTGGAACAATTACAGCGAGGCGCTGTTCGGCGGTATTGGCCGCATCGGCGGTGTCAGCGTCGGCAGACTGCTCCTCAACACCACGGTCATGGCGCTCGGCGTTGCGGTGGGAAAGATCTTCATCTCGATTCTGTCGGCCTACGCGATCGTGTTCTTTCGCTTTCCCCTACGCATGACCTTCTTCTGGCTGATCTTCATCACCTTGATGCTTCCCGTGGAGGTGCGCATCCTGCCGACCTACAAGGTGATGGTCGATCTCGGCATGATCGACACCTATGCCGGCCTGATCATCCCGCTGATCGCCTCGGCCACCGCGACGCTGCTGTTCCGCCAATTCTTCATGACCATACCGGGCGAATTGGTCGAGGCGGCGCGTGTCGACGGTGCCGGGCCATGGCGCTTTTTCTTCGATATCCTCTTGCCACTGTCGCGCACCAACATCGCGGCGCTGTTCGTGATCCTCTTCATCTATGGCTGGACGCAATATCTCTGGCCGCTGCTCGTCACCAACAGCAACGATATGAACACCATCGTCATCGCGCTGAGGAAGATGGTTTCCTTCGCCGATGCCGACACCGAATGGCACCTGGTCATGGTCACAGCGATGCTGGCCATCGTGCCGCCGATCCTGGTGGTCGTGCTGATGCAACGCTGGTTCGTGCGCGGCCTGGTCGAATCCGAAAAGTGAGAAGCCGATGGCGACCGTCGATCTGAAGGACGTGAAGAAGGTCTATCCCAGCGGCGTCGAAGCCGTGAAGGGCATCTCCATCGCCATTCCCGACAAGGAGCTTTGCGTGCTGGTCGGCCCCTCCGGCTGCGGCAAGTCCACGCTGCTGAGGATGATCGCCGGGTTGGAGACCATTTCTGCCGGTACGGTCGCCATCGACGGCAAGGTGGTCAATGCCATTGGCCCGACCGAGCGCGACATCGCCATGGTGTTCCAGAACTACGCGCTCTACCCGCATATGAAGGTCTATGACAACATGGCCTATGGCCTGCGCAATCGCGGCACGCCCAAGGACGAGATCGACAGCAGGGTGCGTTCGACCGCCAAGGTGCTGGAGCTTTCGGCGCTGCTCGACCGGCGCCCGCGCGAGCTTTCCGGCGGCCAGCGCCAGCGTGTCGCCATGGGCCGCGCCATCGTGCGCAATCCGAAAGTCTTCCTGTTCGACGAGCCGCTCAGCAATCTCGATGCCAAACTGCGCGGCCAGATGCGGGTCGAGATCAAGAATTTGCAGCGCACGCTCGGCGTCACCTCGGTTTATGTCACCCACGACCAGCTCGAGGCGATGACGCTGGCCGACATCCTTGTTGTCATGAACGCCGGACTGGTCGAGCAAACGGGCGCGCCGCTCGACGTCTACGAAAAGCCGGCCTCGATCTTCGTCGCTTCCTTCATCGGCGCGCCGCCGATGAATCTTCTGGCGCTGACCGGAAGTTCCTCAGGCCCGGTACTGGCCGACGGCACGGCGATCGGCTTTGCGGCTCCCGAAACGCCAGCCGTGACGCTGGGGTTTCGCCCTGAAGATGCCGACGTCACCTTCAATGCGGAGGCGCTGCCCGGTGCGCTGGTCCTGCCGGCGACCGTCGAGGCAGTCGAACCGGTCGGTGCCGAAAGCTTCCTTCACTGCGCCGCAGGCGGCGGCCGTATCGTCGTGCGCGTCTCAGGGCGTGCCGCCGCAAAGCCTGGTGACCAGTTGCGTGTCGTGGCCAAAGCCGAAAAGCTGCATTGGTTCGATCAGGCCGGAAAACGGGTCGATTGAAGCCAGCCTGTCGTCTTGGCTGGCGAGCTGCGCGAGACGCAAGACCGTTCAGGCAAACACATGCGCCTTGCCCAACACCGTCAGCCGGACGATCTCGCCAACCACCGGTGTGTCCATGCCAGGCTTGCGCAGGATCAACGGCGTGTTGCCGATCGCGGCTGCGTCCGGCGGATCGGGACTGTTTAACAGCCGCACCGCGATGGTGCACATCGAACCGGCGAATTCGGATTCCGTCACTTCGCCGAACAGCATGTCCGGCGTGCCCGACATGCCTTCGCGCGATGTCCGTTTCAGCAGCACCTGTTCCGGTCGCAGCATGATGCGGGCGATATCGCGCCGCTCGGTGCTGTCGACGGCGATGCGGCCGAGCGGCGAGCTGGCGAAACCGTCTGATATCTTGGCCGGCAGGATGATGGCATCGCCGAGGAACTCAGCGACCATCCTGTCCTTCGGCTTGAGATAGAGCTCGTGCGGTGTGCCGACCTGCGAGAATTTGCCGTCGCGCATCACCGCCACCTGGCTGGCAAAGGACAGCGCCTCGGCCTGGTCGTGGGTGACCAGGATCGTGGTGATGCCGGCGGTCTCCAGAAGTTCGGCCACCGCCTTGCGCATCGAGGCGCGCAGACCGGTGTCGAGCGCCGAGAACGGCTCGTCGAGCAGCATCAGCCGCGGCTTCATGGCCATGGCGCGGGCCAGCGCCACACGCTGCTGCTGGCCGCCGGAGAGCTCGTGCGGCCGCCGTTTCAGGATCGCCTTGTCGAGCCCGACAATATAGGCAAGCTCGACGATGCGCTCGGTCCGCTTGTCGGCGTGGTGGCTCATGCCGAAGCCGATGTTGGCGGCGATGCTCAGATGCGGGAACAGGGCGCCGTCCTGCGCCACCACGCCGATGCCGCGCCGATATGCGGGCACGGCGGCGCCGCCATTGGCCAGCACCTCGCCGTCGAGCACGATACGGCCCTGGTCCGGCGGCTCGAAGCCGGCGATCAGCCGCAGCAAGGTCGTCTTACCGCAGCCGGACGGCCCGACGATCGCGGTGCGGCTGCCACTGGCGACGCTGAGATCGACGCCGGCCAGTGCGGCCACCGGGCCGTAGTGCTTGCGCACATCGGTGAGTTCGAGGAAGCTCATCGTCCGGCCATCCGCTTCGACTGGACATAGAGCAGCCAGGTCAGCGGCAGCGACATCGCCACCATGATAAGGGCGTAAGGTGCCGCGGATGCATAATCGATCTCGCCGCTGTGCGCCCAGAACGCCATCGCCAGCGTGCGGGTGCCGTTGGGCGCCAGCATCTGCGTGGCGGTCAATTCGTTCATGATGCCGAGCGCCACCAGCGCCATGCCCGCCGCGGCCCCCGGCGCCGACAGGCGGATCGTCGTCGACCAGAGCGCCTTGAGCGGTGACCGGCCGAGACTGGCGGCGGCGCGTTCGAGCTCGACCGGCGCCTGCGCGATCGACGCCCGCAGGCTGATCAGGGCGCGCGGCAGGAACATCAGTGCATAGGCAACGAGGATCGTGAACAGGGTCTGATAGAGCGGCAGAGCGACGCGCACGGTGATGGTGACCAGCGCCAGCGCCACGACGACGCCGGGCAGCGAGCCGACGATGTAGTTGCAACCCTCCAGAAGACGCTGCAGCGGTCCCGGCGCGCGGATCGAGATCCAGGCCATCGGCATGGCGGCGATGGTGGCGAGCAGGGCGCCGGCGAGCGCCAGGAACAGGGTCTGGCCGAGCGCAAGGCCGATCTCATCGAGGCGCCAGACATCGGCACCGCCGGCCACGAGCCAGCGGCTGATGGTGACGAACGGCACGCCCAGCGCCAGCAGGGTGGTGACGACCGGCAGAGCCAAGCAAGGGAGCGTGGCGCGGCCGAGCCTTGTGCGTTGCTGCTGGCGCGCGGCGCCCGAGCCGACTCGGGCATAGCGCTCCTCGCCGCGCACCAGCACTTCGATCCCGAGCAGCACGAAACAGCATGTCACCAGCACCGCCGCCAGCATGTTGGCGACGGGGCCGTTGAAGGTCGACTGGAACTGGTCGACGATCGCCGTGGTGAAGGTGTCGAAGCGGATGAACACGTAGAGGCCGTATTCGGCCAGGAGATGCAGGCCGACCAGCAGAGAGCCGCCGCAGATGGCGAGCCTGAGCTGCGGCAGCGCCACCCGCCGGAACACGCGCCACGGCCCGAGGCCGACGGCTGCCGCGGCATCTTCGAGGGCAGGATCGAGCCGGCGCAAAGCTGCCGCCACCGGCAGATAGACGAATGGGAAATAGGCGACGACGGAAACCAGAACGCCGGCCCACAGGCCATGCAGTCCCGGCACCAGCGTGATCCAGGCATAGCTGTGGACGAAGGCGGGGATGGCGAGCGGCGCCACCGACAGCCAGGCCCACAGGCGGGCACCGGGAAGACTGCTGCGTTCCGTCAGCCAGGCCAGCGCCACCGAGAGCACGATGCAGATCGGTAAGGCCAGCACCACCAGAAGCAAGGTGTTGACCAGCAGTTCGCCGACGCGCGGCCGAAACACCAGTGCCGATACGGTTTCCCAGCCGGTCTGCACGGCAATCCAGATGATGAAGGCGAGCGGCAGCAGCGAAAAAAGAGAGACCAGGACGGCGGCGAGCGAAATCCAGGATATCTGCCGCCGGCGCGTCCATTGCCCAGCCGCCACGCCGGTCGGCAAGCCTGAACGTGCAAGTTCGGCCGCAGACTGCATCAGCTCAGACGCCGCGCCGCTGCCGCGCGGTGGCGGAAACGGTCGAAGGGCCGCAAAAATGGCCAAAAACGCAGCTTGTCGTCATGGACGAATGCCACCTCGAAAACAGAGCGCTCCTGCGGAAGCGAATTCCCGCAGGAGCGCAGTCGGTTGCCCTTTTAGGACGAACGCCGACTAAAGCAAGCCGGCTGCCGTCATCAGGTCGGTCACCTTCTTGGAGTTCAGCGTCGTCGCGTCGACCTTAGGCGCCTGCAGATCGGCCAACGGCACCAGCGCCGGATTGGATTCCGCGCCCTTGCCGACAGCGTATTCAAAGGAATTGCCGGTCTTCAGAACGTCCTGACCACCCTTGCCGGCTACCCATTTCAGGAAGGCCTGGGCCTCCTTCGGGTGCTTGCTGGAGGCAAGCACGCCACCGCCGGAAACCGAGACGAACGCGCCCGGATCCTGGTTCTTGAAATAATGGAGCCCGACGTTCTTGCTGTTCTCGCCGGTCTTGGCCTGGTCGCCGTAGTAGTAGTAGTGATAGATCACGCCGCCTTCGACCTCGCCGGCATTGACCGCCTTCATCACCGTGCTGTTGCCCTTGTAGGCGGTGAAGTTCTCTTTCATCGCCTTCAGCCAGTCGGCCGTTGCGGCCTCACCCTTGAGCTGCAACAGGGCGCTGACGATCGCCTTGAAATCGGCGCCGGAGGGCGAAGCGGCCCAGCGTCCCTTCCAGCTCGGATCGGCGAGATCAAGCAGCGACTTGGGCAACTGCTCGGCGGTCAGCTTGGTCTTGTTGTACACAAGGACGGTGCTGCGCGCGGCGATCCCCACCCATTTGCCGCTGGATGGCTGGTACTCCTGCGGAACCTGGGCCAGCGTCTCGGCATCGACCGGCGCGAACAGGCCGGCGGATTCGACCAGCACCATGGCCGGGGAGTTTTCCGTGAGGAACACGTCGGCCGGCGACGCCGCGCCTTCGGCGACGATCTGGTTGGAGAAATCGCTGTCGCCGCCGTGGCGAACGGTGACCTTGATGCCGGTTTCCTTGGTGAAACCTTCCACCCAGGCATTGGTCAGGCTTTCGTGCTGGGCGTTGTAGACGACGATGCCGCCGTCCTGGGCCATCGCCGGGCCGGCGATCAGGCTGATTGCAAGTGCCGTGGCACCGGCAAGGGCGGAAAGAGCATATTTCATGGACGTCATCCCTCTCGATCTCGATGGTCTTGATTTAGCACGGCTGCACCTATCAATTCCTGACCGGTGTAGTCAAGATTGATGAGCTGCGTAATCGGGCGCCGGAGGTGAAACCTTCGTGATATTCCCATATTTTGGCTTGGACATTATTTCGCCGGCCACGTAACAAATCAGCGCCGAGGCGCGAATATCGGGGAGTGAACTCTTGTGACCGGCAAGGACGAGGCCGAGCTTTCCCGGCTGATGCGGGCCGCGATCGCGGGAGATGAAAGGGCTTACGCCGACTTTCTGCACCGGACGGCTGCTCTCGTTCGCGGCTTTATCAGGCGCAAGATCGTTCAGGGCGGGGTCGATCCCGAGGATGTCGTGCAGGAAACCTTGCTGGCCATTCATGTTAAACGGCATACCTGGCGCCAGGATCTGGCTGTGCTGCCCTGGGTCTACGCCATAGCGCGTTTCAAGCTGATCGACGCCTTTCGGCGGCGCGGGCGGCGCATCGAGATCGAGATCGACGAGATCGCCGAAACCTTCGCCGAACCGGAGGCCGAGACGGTCAGCGAGCGCGACATCAATCGGGCGTTGGACGGCCTGCCGCCGGCGCAGCGTTCCGTGGTTTCGTCGGTGTCGGTCGAAGGCCGTTCCATCGGCGAGACGGCGGCGAAGTTCGGCATCAGCGAGACGGCGGTGCGCGTGTCGCTGCATCGTGGGCTCGCAGCCATTGCCAAACGCTTCGGGGCCAAACAATTCGGGCGGGCCAAACAGTTCAAGCGGGAATGACATGAGGACCGACGATCTCATCAAGGCGCTCGACGCCGATGCCCGCAGCACGACGATGCCGCTTGGCTCGGCCTGGTGGATAGGCGCAGGTGCGGCTACGCTGATCGCGGCGGTGGTGTTCTGGCTGGCGATCGGCCCACGCACCGACATCGCCACCGCCATCCATACGATGCGCTTCCTCGCCAAGTTCGTCTTCACGATTGCTCTGGCTGTCAGCGCCTTCGCCTTGATCCGCGCCCTGTCGACACCCGGTGCATCGACAAGCAGGGCGGCGGCGTGGATGATTGCCGCACCGCTGCTGGTGATCGTTGCCGTGATGCTGGAGCTCCTTTCCGTGCCTGCGGCCGACTGGGGCACGCGCCTGATCGGCAGCAATCTGGTCATCTGCCTGACCTTCATTCCGCTGATCGGCATCGGTCCCCTTGCCGTCTTCCTGGCGGTGCTGCGCTATGGCGCCCCGACGCGGCCGGTGCTTGCCGGAACGGTGGCGGGCCTGCTCGCCGGCGGGCTGGCGGCAACTTTCTATGCCGCGCACTGCTTCGACGACTCACCGCTTTTCGTCGCCACCTGGTACACGATCGCGATTGCCATCCTCGCCGCGCTCGGTGCGCTCGGCGCCCGGATTTTCGTGCGCTGGTAGCGACGGCCCGCGATCGGAGACCGTGATGCTCTAACGTCAAAATTCGTTCATTCTGAACGACCTGGTTCGACCCTTCTCGGCCTTTCGTTCGGAGAACTTCTACGGCAAGCCCTGACCCAATCGAGACTTTACCCGAGGGTAGACGATGGGCAAATCCTGACTCCAATCCGGACCTTGAAGCGGTCTTAAGCGACCTCGGAACCGGACCTTTGCCGCTGGTCGAGAACGGTCGCAGCCTGATAGCCGAGCCCAACGATGGACATGGCGGTGGCTAAGATCGTTCCGGTTCGATCCGCCTTTCCCCTTTATTTCTACGCGGCCGAGGGAGCGGCCGCGGGCGCGAATGCAATGCTAACTGGCCCCGCTGGCCGCCACCGTCCCGGGGGGCTGGTATGGCTGCGATGCGGGAAGCCACATTAATCGTGTCGCCTAGGGATCGACCACGTGTTGCCGTGCCCGATGGTTCTCGCCACCACTGGCCCGAATTCGACGCCGATTCGAATCTTTGCGTTCTTCCATCTACGACCGCTCACAAGATTGTCAACAATCTTTAAAAGTTTTGTTGACAGGTGATTGATTTGAGCCTTCACTCAAAAAAGTCCGCGTATCGGTCGAGTTCTGTCGCAACAATGCGCGGCCTCCAAAGGGGAAAGAACAATGATCAACAGACGTTCAATAATCACATTCGCCGCGCTCGGCGCCGTCTCCGCGCTGGCAATCATGGCCGGCGGCACAATCACGGTGCACGCCGCCAACAAGGAACTCAAGATCGGCTTTGTCGGCGTGACGAGTGGCGCGGCCGCTGCGTGGGGCACATCCAACGTCCGCTCGATGCAGACACGCGCCGCCTGGATCAACGAAACCGCCGGTGTGAAGATTGGTGACGAGACCTATGACATCAAAATCGTCACCTTCGACGACCAGAAGGACCCGAAGCGGGCGATCGCCGGCATGGAGAAGATGGCCCAGGAGGGCATCCACTATGTCGTCGGTCCGAATGTCGACGACGGCGCGGCGGCGGTGCGTCCCGTGGCAGAATCCAAGGGCATCATCTATTTTCCCTACGCATTCCCGAAGGAACTCTACACCCCGCCGGCGTCCAACGCCGTGCTCGGCATGATCGCCAACTACCAGTCGGCTCCGGCGATCTACAAATATCTCATGGAAAACAGGGGCGTGAAAAAAGTTGCCTTTGTCGCCGCCAACGAATCCGATCCGCTGAGCCAGCGGGATGGCGGTGTTGCCGCGGCAAAGGCGCTCGGGCTCGAGGTTGTGGCTGCCACGGATGTCTACCAAAACGATACCCGCGACTTCACGCCGGTACTGACGCCGATCGTTTTGCAAAAACCGGACCTGCTGGTGCTTTCGGGTGTCGCGCCCGGCAATGCGCCGCTGCTGATCCGCGCCGCGCGCGAGCTCGGCTACGAAGGTCTGATCTCCACCGAAACGGCGCAGGATGCCAAGGTGCTGGAAGAGGGCGCGGGCGAGTTGGCCAATGGCTTCATCTCGGTCGGCGGCGCATCGACGCCCGAAATCGCGTCCGACACGATGAAGGAGTTCGTCGACCGCTATACGAAAATGTTCGGCGAATACAATGACGAGTCCAACACCAAGGTCTACGCGCTCGAATACATCATCGAGACGCTGAAGGCGAACCCGGCCGCGATCGACAATGTCGAGGAGTTCAAGAAGACGATCGACACTTTCTCGGCGCCCAATCCCTATCTGAAGGGCGATGCCAAGCTGACCTATGTCGGAATGACGTCGTTTGGCCAGAAGCGCCAGCTTTCGGTCCCGATGGTGGTCACGGAATACCGCGACGGCAAGTTCGAGACGCTCTTCGTCGCTCAAGTCGATTGACGCAACTGCACTGAAGCGGATTGCCGCAGAGGCTCGTGCATTCGCCTCGAGCCTCTGAATGGCCGGGAACCATCCTGATGGAACAAGTCATCGCCAACGGGCTTTATCTTGGCGCGCAATACGCCTTGATCGCGCTCGGCCTGACCCTGATCTTCGCGCTGATGAATGTGCTTAACTTTGCCCATGGGCAGATGTACGTTCTCGGCGGCTTCGTCACCTACACCGTCTATGGCCAGCTCGGCATGCCTTTCGTCGTCGCGCTCGTCGCGTCCGGGATCACGCTGCTGGTCATTGGAGCGCTGGTCGAGAAATTCCTTTTCAGAACGGTGATTAGGCGGAGCGTGCGGGAGGAAAGTACGATGCTTCTCGCGGCGGCGGTCGCATTCTTCCTCGACGCGGTGATCCTCCTCCTGTTCGGTGAAAAGCAGCGCGGCGTGCCGAAGATCGTCAACGGCGTCTTCGTCTCCGACAGCCTCATAATGCCTTACGACCGGCTGCTGGTCGGCGCACTCGCCATACTGTTCATCGCCTCCTTCGTGCTTTTCATGCAGTACAGCAAGCCGGGACGCGCCATGCGGGCGCTGGCGCAGGACCGGGTCGCGGCGCAGCTGATGGGCGTCGAGGTCGACCGCTATTCGATGATCGGCTTTGCGCTCGGCGCCATGCTTGCCGGCATAGTCGGTGGGCTGCTGGTCGCCATCACCGGCGTCAATTCGGGCATCGGCGGGCCGATCTCGATCAAGGCGTTCTTGATGGTGATGATCGGCGGGGCCGGCGTGGTCAGCGGAGCGATCGCCGGCGGCTTCATCCTCGGCATGATGGAATCGGTCGGCCTGACGGTGCTACGCCAATATGGCGACGTCACTTATCTCGTCATCTTCGCCGCGCTGATGGTGTTCCTGAGCATCCGCCCGAACGGGCTCATGGGTAAGCCGTGGGGATGATGGACATGAAGCGTACACGCAACATCCTCGCCGTCGCTGTCTTCCTGCTGGTCGTACTCGTCGGCGTGCCCTGGCTGATCGAAGCGACCGGTCGGCTCGACCTCTACTACACGCTGACCTCGGTCGCGCTGCTCAGCATCGCCAGTGCCGGGGTGTGGGTGACTTTCTACATCGGCCGCATCAATATCGGCCAGGGCGCCTTCGCGCTTATGGGCGGCTATGTTTCGGCCATTCTTGTCGTCCAGTACGGTGTGTCGTTCTGGCTGACACTGCCGCTGGCTGGGCTATTCTGCGCCGCTGCAAGCGTGCTGATCGGACTGCCCATCCTCAGGCTTCGCGGCGTCTATTTCGCCATGGTCACGCTGGTTTTGACCGAAGTGGCGCGGCTGCTCGCGCTGGCACTGCCGATCACCAACGGAGCCAAGGGTATGGTCAGCATTCCGCTCCCCGGCGGCATCTCGATCTTCGGGCTGACCATCCTTCCAGATTTCGCGACGCTCGCTAATCCGCGTCCCGCCTTCTATCTGGTGTCGGTCGTGCTGATGGTGCTGTGCTTTGCGGCGCTCTACCGCCTAGTCCATTCGCGCATCGGCAAACTCTGCCAGTCGTTGCAGCAGAACGAGGAACTGGCCTCCTCGATCGGCGTCAACATCGCCTATCTGCGCGTTATCGCCTACGCCATCTCCTCATTCCTCGGCGGTCTCGGCGGTGCGATGTTCGTCGCCATCTCGCAGTCGATCTATCCGTCGAGCTTCACCGTCACCGACTCGGTGAACTTCATGCTGAACTGCTTCCTCGGCGGCCTCGGCCACGTCTTCGGGCCGATGATCGGCACCTTCGTGCTCTATTTCGGCTGGGATTTCCTGTTCGAGACCGGCGAGTTCCAGTTGCTGATCTTCTCTTCGGTGCTGATCGCGCTGATGCTGTTCCTTCCCAACGGCCTACTCAGCCTCAGGCTGTTCGGCAAGAAGCAGGGCTAGGACCATGACCGAGCTTCTCCAGATCAAGGCCGTGACCAAACGCTTCGGCGGACTGGTCGCGGTCAACAATGTTTCCTTCGTGGTCCGCGAACGCGAAATCCTCTCCGTCATCGGCCCCAACGGCGCCGGCAAGTCGACGCTGTTCAAGCTGATTTCCTCTTTCCTCAATCCGACCTCGGGCGAAGTGCTGTTCCGAGGAGAGCGGATTTCAGGCCTGGCGCCGCATATCGTCGCCCGGAAGGGCGTGGTGCGCACGTTCCAGGAGACGACGATCTTCAAGGGCATGACGGTGCGCGACAATGTCATCATCGCGCATCACCTGCGTTCCAATGCCAGCCTTGCCGGCTTCTATCTCGGCACGAATACCGCACGGCGGGACGAGGATGAATTCGGCCGCTCGGCCGACGAGATCATCGACTTCCTCGATCTCGGCGCGCAACGGCATGAGATAGCCAGCACGCTGCCGCACGGCCATCTGCGCGCGCTCGGGATTGCCATCGGGCTCGCCACGAACCCGACCGTGCTTCTGCTCGACGAGCCCTTCGCCGGCATGAACCATGACGAAACCGTGCGCGCGGTGGAGATGGTGCGCGGCGTGCGGAAGCGCGGCGTGACTGTCCTGCTGGTCGAGCACGATATGCCCGCCGTCATGAACATTTCCGACCGCATCGTCGTCCTGAACTTCGGTGTGAAAATCGCCGAGGGAACGCCAAAGGAAATCCAGGAGAACGAAAAGGTCATCGAGGCCTATCTCGGCGCCGAAGATGAGACGATCGGATTTTAGCCATGGGCGAACTGCTGAAAGTCTCCGACGTCGAACTCTACTACGATCATGTCTATGCACTGAAGGGCGTGTCGCTCAACGTCAACGAGGGCGAGACCGTCGCGCTGATCGGCGCGAACGGCGCGGGCAAATCCTCGATCCTGCGCGCCATCACCGGCCTGAAGAAGGTCCGCAGCGGCGAGATTCATTTCCAGGGCCACCGCATCGACGGAACGCGCCCGGACGAGCTGGTCAGGATGGGCATCGCCATGGTGCCGGAGGGTCGGCGCGTCTTTTCCTACATGACGGTGCGCGACAATCTGATGATGGGTGCCTTCACCCGCACCGACAAGGCCGAAATCGCGAGGACGCTGGACATGGTGCTCGGGCGATTTCCGCGCCTGAAGGAACGCTATTCCCAGACGGCGGGCACGATGAGCGGCGGCGAACAGCAGATGCTGGTGATCGGGCGGGCGCTGATGGCCAAACCGAAGCTTCTGCTGCTCGATGAACCCTCGCTCGGCGTCGCGCCGAAGCTCGTCCAGGACATCGCCCGCTCCATCGTGGCGATCAATCGCGACGAAAAGGTCAGCGTTCTCTTGGTCGAGCAGAATTCGCGCATGGCGTTGCGCATCTCGCAGCGCGCCTACGCACTGACGACCGGAAAGATCGCGCTGGCCGGACATTCGGCTGAGCTGCTTGGCGACGACCGGATCAAGAAACTCTATCTCGGCGGCGAAATATGAAAGCGCAAATGGACATACTCGTCGTCAATCCCAACACCACCGCGTCCATGACCGAGAAGATCGGCGAGGCGGCACGCGGCGCGGCTTCGGCCGGCACCAGGATCATCGCGATCAATCCGAAGGATGGGCCGCCGAGCGTCGAAGGCTATTTCGACGAGGTATTCGCCATCCCGGGAATGATCGGCGAGATCCAGAGACATCCGGCGGCGAGCGCCTGCGTCATCGCCTGCTTCGACGACACCGGCCTAGACGCAGCGCGCTGCGTCGGGGAGATGCCGGTGGTCGGCATCGGCGAAGCGGCGTTTCACATGGCGAGCCTGATTGCCGGCAGGTTCAGCGTCGTGACGACGCTGTCGCGTTCGGTGCCGGCGATCGAGCACAATCTGGTGCGCTACGGCCTCGCCAGCCGTTGCGCCAGGGTGCGGGCAAGCGACGTTCCCGTTCTGGAGCTCGAAGTGCCCGGCTCCAACGCCCGCCATCGAATTTCTGAGGAAATCGAGTGCGCCATCCGCGACGACCGGGCCGAAGCGATTGTGCTGGGATGTGCCGGCATGGCCGATCTCGCCGCCGCGCTCAGCCGCGAACATGGCCTTCCCGTGCTCGACGGCGTCGCCTGCGCGGTTAAACTCTGCGAGAGTCTCGTCGGCCTTGGCCTGTCGACCTCGAAGCGCGGAGGTTACCAGGTACCACTCGAAAAATCCTTCGCCGGAATCTTTGCGCCCTTCTCGCCCTCCGGCCGTGCATCCTGATGCGTGCAAATTTGTTGACATTCCCGCACAGGATGTTCGATGTCCGGCCTGAAGCGCGGTGTTCGCGCCGCTATGCGATCCAGCCGCCGGGACAATGAGACGATGGACCTGCTTCGACCAAAGACACGGGACGGCAAGCCGGCGATGCGCTGGTTTCCGGTCTATGCCGGCCTGCGCGACGCCATCGTCAGCCACCGCCTCGCACCGGGCACAAAACTACCCGAGGACGAACTCGCCTCAATCTATTCGGTGAGCCGCGCGGTGATACGCGCGGCGCTGCAGGCGCTGTCGCATGACCGCTTGGCCCGGCTCGAGCCGAACCGCGGCGCGTTCGTCGCCCAGCCGACCAAGCAGGAAGCGCGCGAGGTGTTCGAAGCGCGGGCGCTGATCGAGCCCAAGGTCGCGGCGCTTGCCGCCGGCGTGGCAAAGCCGGCCGAGATCGCGCAACTGCGGCTTCATCTCGAAAAAGAGCATGAGGCCCTGCATGCCGGCCGCGACAGCGACGCCATCATGCTGTCGGCAAAATTCCACGTCGGGATCGCCGAAATCGCCGGCCATTCGATCCTTACCGGCTTCGTCAAAGACCTGCTGTCGCGGTCGTCGCTGATCATCGCGCTTTACTGGCGCCGCCGCGACACCACCTGCGAAAGCCAGGCCCATCACGCCCTTGTCGATGCCATCGAAAAACACGACGCAAAAGACGCGTCCGACCTGATGCGAAGTCATCTCGTCGACCTGCTGTCGGGCCTTGATCTGTCGCTTGGCGAGAAGAAGCCCGAGAGCCTGTCGGACATCTTGCGCTGATCTCCGCTGGCAAACTCTTCGCCGGAGTTCGCCGATGTCCGCGCCATGCTGGGCGTGATTGAAGGCATAGATTCGGTCCATGCCTGCTGCTTCTTCGTTCCTGCCGTCATAACGGTAGCGCTCGTAGAGTTCGCGGCGCTGCCCTCCAGCCGCAACTGCTCCTGCTGGGCCATAGAGTCAATATCAGTCCCTCCCGCACAACGAGCCGGTCAGGCAACGCGCCCGGATCAGAGCTGAAGCGGCAATCCTAAAGCGTGTGTATGCCAACCAACCCGCGAAAAACAAAGCAGATCGCTACGAAGATCCGCTCACCCACCCGTAACGAGACCCCCACTGCTGTGTCGGCGAATGCCCGGAAATGGCGCTGCCTGCTCGTTCCGATTGGCGAGGCGGAGGGCAGAAAACCACCCATCTCGGCCATTGGCGGCAGCCCGCTGATTGAGTTTTTGACCCTAAAGCGGAATGCGTTTGGATTTGAACCGGCAGTGCGACGCTAAGTGATTCCACTTGGCTGCAAATACTTTACGTGGAACGCTCTGCCGGGCTGGTCTGAGCCAAATCCATCGGGCTTCGGCGGTCGGCGAGCAAACGGGCAAGGATCGGCCTGATGCGGTCTTCGATCCGCAGCCACGAAGCTGTCGACAGAACAGCCGCATGGTCAGCGCGACCGCGCGCGATGTCGGTTGGCTCGTATCGCCGGTCAGCGCGTCGGAACGGGATGCTCGCCGCGATAGTCGTAAAAGCCGCGCCCGGTCTTGCGGCCGAGCCAGCCGGCCTCGACATATTTCACCAGCAGCGGGCAGGGGCGGTATTTCGAATCCGACAGGCCGTCATGCAGCACCTGCATGATCGACAGGCAGGTGTCGAGGCCGATGAAATCGGCGAGCTGCAGCGGTCCCATCGGATGGTTGGCGCCGAGCCGCATGGCGGTGTCGATCGCGTCGACTGAGCCGACGCCCTCGTAGAGCGTGTAGATCGCCTCGTTGATCATCGGCAGCAGGATGCGGTTGACAATGAAGGCCGGAAAATCCTCCGAGACGGTGATCGTCTTGTCGAGATGGTTCACATAGGCCTTCGCCGCTTCGAAGGTCTGGTCCTCCGTGGCGATGCCGCGCACCAGCTCGACCAGCTTCATCAGTGGAACCGGATTCATGAAATGAATGCCGATGAAACGCTCCGGCCTGTCGGTCTGCGCGGCAAGACGGGTAATCGAGATCGACGAGGTGTTCGTCGCCAGGATGGCTTCCGGATTGAGCTGCGGGCAGAGCTGGGCGTAGATCTTGCGCTTGACCGTCTCGTCCTCGGTCGCTGCCTCGATCACCAGATCGGCACCCGCAAGGTCGGCCATGGTGGGCGCTGCCGAAATGCGCGCCATAGCTTCGTTGCGCAGCTTTTCCTCGAGTTTGCCGGAGCCGACCTGGCGGGCCATGTTGCCGCTGATCGTGGCGATGCCCTTTTCGATGCGGTCGGGTGAGATGTCGTAGACCAGCACCTTGTAGCCCGCAAGCGCGGACACATGGGCGATGCCGCCGCCCATCTGGCCCGCGCCGATGATGCCGATCGTCTCGATCTTGTTCATTACACCGATCCCGTCAAAAGGCCTTTGCGGCCTGCTTTTTGTGCGGTGCAAACTAAAAGGGCGGGGCGACTTCGTCTACCCCGCCCTTCACAATTTAATACGCTTTGGCAGAAGGCGTCAAAGCGCCTTTTGCAGTTCCGGCAGAATGACGAAAAGGTCGCCGACGAGGCCGTAGTCGGCGACCTGGAAGATCGGCGCTTCCTCGTCCTTGTTGATGGCGACGATGACCTTCGAATCCTTCATGCCGGCAAGATGCTGGATGGCGCCGGAGATGCCGACGGCGATGTAGAGATCGGGCGCCACGACCTTGCCGGTCTGGCCGACCTGCCAGTCGTTCGGCGCGTAGCCGGCATCGACGGCGGCACGCGAGGCGCCGACGGCCGCACCGAGCTTGTCGGCGATCGGCAGGATGACTTCCTGGAATTTCTCCGAAGAGCCCAGCGCGCGGCCGCCCGAGATGATGATCCTGGCCGAAGTCAGCTCCGGACGATCGGTCTCGGAAAGCCTGTTCTCGACGAAGCTCGACAGGCCGGGATTGGCCGCTGCCTGAACCGTCTCGACCGGGGCGGAACCGCCCTCGGGTGCAGCCTGGAAGGAGGCGGTGCGCACGGTGATGACCTTCTTGGCATCGCTGGACTGCACCGTCTGGATTGCGTTGCCGGCATAGATCGGCCGCTTGAAGGTGTCTGACGACACCACTTCGATGATCTCCGACACTTGCGCGACATCGAGCAGGGCTGCCACGCGCGGCGCGACATTCTTGCCCGACGAGGTCGCCGGCGCGATGATCGTGTCATAAGCACCGGCTATGCCGACAACGAGCGCCGCCAGCGGCTCGGCGAGCCGCTCGGTGAGTTCGTCGGCTTCGGCGAGCAGCACCTTGCTCACGCCCTTGAGCTTGGCGGCGGCGTCGGCTGCGGGCTTGGCGCCATTGCCGGCGACCAGCACATGCACGTCCGAGCCGATCTGCAGTGCCGCCGAAAGCGCCTTGGCGGTCTGGTCGGAAAGCGTCGCATTGTCGTGTTCGGCAATCAGAAGAATAGCCATTATGATGTCCCTGACTTTCGTTTTCGAGACACCCTGAAATCCGGTCAGGCCGAGTCGAAAACGGTTGGTTTCGAGAACCGGAGCGGAGCGTACTTCAGTACGTGAGCACCGGAAGCGGAGAAACCGGCCGTTTGCAGGCCGGCCTCATCGGATTTTCTTAGAGCACGCCGGCTTCGTTCTTCAGCTTGTCAATCAATTCGGCGACGCTCTTGACCTTGACGCCCGCCTTGCGGCCGCCCGGCTCCTCTGTCTTGATCACCTTCAGCCGCGGCTTGACGTCAGCGCCATAGTCGGCCGGGCTCTTCTCGTCGAGCGGCTTCTTCTTGGCTTTCATGATGTTGGGCAGCGAAGCGTAGCGCGGCTGGTTGAGGCGAAGATCCGCGGTGACAATCGCCGGCATCTTCAGCTCCACCGTCTGCAGGCCGCCATCGACCTCGCGCGTCACCTTCGCCTTGTCGCCATCGATAACGACCTTGGAAGCAAAAGTGCCTTGCGCCCAGCCCAGAAGTGCGGCCAGCATCTGGCCGGTCTGGTTCGAATCGTCGTCGATCGCCTGCTTGCCGAGGATGACCAGACCGGGCTTTTCCGCCTCGACCACGCCCTTCAGCACCTTGGCGACGCCCAGCGGCTCGGTCTGTTCGTCGGTCTTGACCAGGATGGCGCGGTCGGCGCCCATGGCGAGGGCGGTGCGCAAGGTCTCCTGCGCCTGCTGCGGCCCGATCGAGACTACGATGATCTCTTCCGCCTTGCCGGCCTCCTTCAGCCGGATCGCCTCTTCGACCGCGATCTCGTCGAACGGGTTCATCGCCATCTTGACGTTGGCGAGTTCCACCGCCGAACCGTCAGCCTTCACACGAACCTTCACATTCGCATCCACAACCCGCTTCACGGGCACAAGGATCTTCATTTGCCTGTCACCTCTTTCACGATAGCCACCTCTTTCAAGATAGTCGGGCGCGCTATAGCAGGGTGCGCCTCTTCAGAGTTGTCGAAAGCCGACATTCCGGACGGAATTCTAGTCTCCGACCGCCTAAAGCGCGTCGCATTTGACCGGCCTCCCGCGACGCGCTGTAGGTTGTGTGTTTATGCATGTCGTCATCGCAAGACCGCTGCACACTTTTGCGCGACATGCATTAGTGTGGGAAAGCTTCCGTAGTTGCGGCGACCCCGCACGTCAATATCCGGGGGTGCCCAAATCATCCGCGCCGCACTCAAATCGGTTCAGTCAGGACTGGACGCGCTTCCCCGTCCCCAGCGCGGCGCCGGCTGCGCTAGCGGGTCACTTGCCGTGGGTTCTGCAGCAGCGGGTGCCGGGCCGACGACCAGCGCGGTCTCTTCCTCAGGACCGGCAAGCAGTGGTACGGCGCGATTGCGCAAGATGAGCACCAGCACGGCCCCGGCGATGATGCCGCCGACATGGCAGGCCCAGGAAATCTGATCCTCGCCACCGGCGGCGAACATCACGATCTGGAACAGGATCCACAGGATGAGCGGGATGAAGGCCGGGATGCGCAGGGGGATGCGGGCGAAGGCCAGCACCCATACCTTCACGCGTGGGTAGAGGATCAGATAGGCGGCGACCACGCCGGCGATGGCGCCTGAGGCGCCAATCAGCGGAACTTGCGAGTCCCACGCGATCAGGCCCTGAAAGAAGGCGCCGGCGATGGCGCACAGCAGGTAGAAGATGAGAAAACGGATATGACCGAGCGCGTCCTCGACATTGTCGCCGAACACCCAGAGGAACAGCATGTTGCCGCCGAGGTGGAAAATATCGGCATGCAGGAAGGAATAGGTGACGTAGCTCAGGCTCTCCGGGATCACGACAAACTGCGGAGCCAGTTCGACGCTGTCGTGGACGACCGACGGGATGAAGCCGAGGCCCAGCACAGCGGCGTTGGTGAACTGCTCGCCGCCAAGCGCGGTGGCGAAGTAGATGAGCGTGTTGAACGCGATCAGGCCGATCGTCACATATTGCTGCTTGATGTGGCGCAGCCGGTTGGTGTCATAAAGCGGGATGAACATCGGACCCCCTCCCGCCTCGCGGATTCAGCGGTTCTTGCCGGGAACCCATAGCACGTCGGCGTTTCCATTGTCATTGACCGCGCGTGCGGCGACGAACAGAAAGTCCGATACGCGGTTGATGTATCTTATCGCCTCACGGTTGACATGCTCGCCTGGGTCCTGCGTCAAAGCCACCATGATGCGCTCGGCCCGCCGTGCCACCGTGCGGGCGAGGTGAAGGGCAGCCGCCGCCGGCGTGCCGCCGTTAAGCACGAAGGATTTGAGCGGCTGCAGGTCCTTGTTGAGCAGGTCGATGTCCTTTTCGACACGGTCGGTCTGCGCAGCGGTGATGCGCAGTGGCTCATAGCCGAGCGGCTTGCCGTCATCCGGCACGGCCAGATCGGCGCCGAGATCGAAAAGGTCGTTCTGGATGCGGCCGAGCATCGCGTCGACCGCCGGATATTTTGCTGCGGTGTGGATGCGGGCCATGCCGATGCAGGCATTGGCTTCGTCGATCGTGCCGTAGGCGTCGATGCGCAGATCGGATTTCAGCCGCCGTTCACCGGTGCCAAGGCCGGTGGTGCCGTCGTCGCCGGTGCGGGTGTAGATCTTGTTGAGCTTGACCACGCTCTGCCTCCCGAAATCGCCACCCTCGTCAGTTGCGGGTGAAATACACCGCCAGCATGATCAGCACCAATGCCACGAACTGCAGCAGCACCCGCGTCTGCATCAGCTTGTTGGAGGTCATGGCGGAGCCGCCGCGCATCATGTTGATGAGGCCGCGGATCAGCACGACCACCACGGCGACCATGACGAGGACAGCGAGGATGTTGAAGACGGTTGCCATAGTGTGTTTCCAGTCGATTGCGTTCAGGCGCGTTTGGCAAGCAGGCGGTAGAGCATTGATGCCGGCAGGATGCGTTTGAGAACAACGCCGATCCTGGCCGGCACCGTTACCACATAATGCGGACGCGGGCGCCGCGACAGAAGCGCATGGCGCAAGGCCGCATGAACCACCTCCGGCCCGGGCTTCAGCCGTGACATGCTGCCGCCGGCCTGCAGCCGTTGCAGCTGCGCCTCGTAGGCAAGGCGGTGGACGGAATTCTCACGGTCGATATTCCTTACAAACCACACAAGGCCGTTGCTGGCGATCTTCGATGTCACCGGCCCCGGCTCGATCAGCGAGACGTGGATGCCGCTGCCCTGGAGTTCCTGATGCATGCACAGCATCAGCCCTTCGATCGCATGCTTCGACGCCGAGTAGGCGCCGCGAAAGGGCAGCGGCGCCAGGCCGAGGATCGAGGAGCAGTGGACGAGACGGCCATGGCCCTGGCGGCGCATCACCGGCACGACACGGCGGGTGAGGTCATGCCAGCCGAAGACATTCGCCTCGAATTGCTCTCTGAGGGCTGCGACCGGCAGGTCCTCGACGGCGCCGGGCTGGGCGTAGGCGCCGTTGTTGAACAGGGCATCGAGCCGTCCGCCGGTCCGCTCCAGCACCGACGCCACCAGCGTCTCGATGGAACTGGGTTCGCGGTAGTCCAGATAAAAGCCCTCGATGCCATCGGCTTCGAGGGCAGCGATGTCCTCTGGCTTGCGCGCCGTCGCGAACACCCGCCACCCTTCCGCCTTCAGCGCCCGGGCGCAATAGGCGCCTATCCCGGAAGAAGCACCGGTGACGATGATGGTGCGCAACTCTTCTCCAGGGGGAAGCGTGGTTTGACCGAGGCTTGCCATTTGCCGCAATCCCTTCCCATATTCGCGGCGTCGAGACAATCGAAGGGAACGCGGTTCGTGTTGCGAAAGATCGTAGCCGTCAAACGCGTGCTCTATGACGCGTTCGGCCATTTCGATGCAGACGATGGCTGGGCGATGGCCAGTCATCTGGCGATCACGGCGCTGATGGCGCTATTCCCCTTTCTGATTTTCGCCACGACGCTGGCCAGTTTCCTCGGCGCACAGGCTTTTGCCGACACCGCCGTGCATCTCGTCTTCGACACCTGGCCAGAGCAGATCGCCAATCCGATCGCGCGCGAAGTGCTCAATGTGCTCACCGTCCAGCGCACCGACCTGTTGACCTATGGCGTGCTGCTTGCCGCCTTCTTCGCCTCGAACGGGATTGAGGCGCTGCGCACCTCGCTCAATCGCGCCTACCGCGTCTCCGAAACGCGCGGCATCATCTATCGCCGGGTGCAGAGCATCGCCTTCGTGCTGATCGCCACGGCAGGTTTTCTGGTGATCAGCGTGCTCGTGGTTTTCGCGCCCATACTGGGACGGCTGGCCGAGGCCAATTTCGAATGGGTAAAACCCTATATGGGCACGATCACGCTGTGGCGTTACATCATCGCCTCCGCCGTCATCGTCGGGGGGCTGTTCGCGGTGCATTACTGGCTGCCCGCGGGCAAGCGCCGCTTCGTCTCGATCATCCCGGGCATCATTTTTACACTGATTGCCTGGCTCATCGGGTCGACCATCTTTGCCGCCTATCTCGACCGTTTCTCGTCCTATGTGACGACCTATGCCGGCCTTGCCTCGATCATGGTCGCGGTCGTCTTCCTCTACATCGTCTCTGCGATCTTCATCCTCGGCGGCGAGCTCAACGCCGCGATCAGCCGCTATTTGGAGGCACGCGCCCGCGTTGGCTGATTCTTATTTGAACATGATCTTCTCCGAAAACCGGTTCCCACTTTTTGCTTCGCTGACCTTCGGTTCGGGATCATGCTTTGGCCGGCTGAGCGGTTGCCAGCCCGACGCCGAGCGTCGCGATCGCCATGCCGACGATCTGGACCAGATTCAATTGTTCGCCGAACAATATCCAGGCGATGACCGCGGTGACAGCCGGGACCAGATAGAACAGCGAAGCGACTTTCGACATCTCGCCGTCGCGGATCATCACCATCAACAGGAAGATGGCGCCGATCGACAGCACCAGCACCAGCCATGCCATGGCAAAGATCAGCTCGCCGTTTATAACGACGGTTCGCGTCTCGAAAGCGAGCAAGGCCAGGAGCATCAGCGATGCGCCGCCGACATATTGCCACATGGTGGCCGCCACAAGATCGCCGCCGGAGGCGAAGCGCTTCTGCCAGATCGTGCCGGCGCTCATGCCAAGCACCGAGACAAGCGAGGCTGCCAGCGTCTCGGCCGTCACGCCGCCGCCGAGCGCTCCGAGCTTCGGCCACAGCACGATGACAACACCGACCAGGCCGATGCCGAGACCGGCCCAATGGCGCGGCAGGATGGCCTCGCCGAGAAACCGGCCGGCCATCACCGCCGTGATCAGCGGCTGCAGCCCGACGATCAAGGCCGAAAGCCCGGCCGGCATGCCCCTGTGGATGGCCCAGAACACGCCACCGAGATAGACGCCATGCATCAGGATGCCCGCGCCTGTGGCGTGCAGCGCTTCCGCACGCGTCGCCCGCCTGGAACCGAGTGCTGCCATCAAGGCGGCCAAGAGGACAGCGGCCAGAACGAAGCGCGCGGCCAGGAAGGTGAAGGGCTCGGCCCATGGCATGGCGTACCGCGCGCCAATGAAGCCGGTCGCCCACAGGACGACGAAAGAGGCGGGGATGAACCGCTTGATGCTGGGCATTTTCGGAAGGCTGCCGCGTGTTCGGTGAGGGTTGACCGTCCCGACTGCTGTAATGCGGTTCAACCTGGCAAGCAAAACCAAACGGTTGATCCATAGGCTCATCCGAATTGAAGGCTGCGCTCATACTTGCGGTCGTATGCGCCGATCTAGAACCCAATCAGCCGCCGGACATCGGCCGGTGATGCGCCGGCCTCGCGCAACGCGGCAAGGCCGGTATCCGCAAAACTCTTCGACAGCTTTCGCCCGTCCGGGCCGAGGACGAGACGATGGTGGAAGTAGCTTGGTTGCGGCAGGCCGAGGATCTCCTGGAGCAGGCGCTGCACGCCGGTGGCGGAATAGAGGTCCTGGCCGCGCACGACGTGGCTGATGCCCTGCAGCGCGTCATCGACGACGACGGCGAGATGATAGCTTGTCGGGATTTCACGGCGCGCCACGATGACGTCGCCCCAGTCCTGCGGCCGGGCGTCCACCGTGCGTGTTGCGGAAAGCCTCTCATTCGAAAATTCCAGCCATGACAGGTCTGTGCCGACGCGCACCATCGCAGCATCGACGTCCAGCCGCCAGGCGAAAGGCGCATTCTCGGCAATCCGTCGCTGGCGTTCCCTCATAGGCAACGCCTTGTCGACGGCGGGATAGAGCGGCACACCGTCCGGGTCGCGTGGCCAGTCGCGGCCGCGCTTTTCGCTGTCGGCAATGAAGGCGCGGATTTCGCCACGGCTCATGAAGGCCGGATAGACGAGCTTTTCCCTGATCAGCCGATCGAGCACCGCCTGATAGTCGGCGAAATGCTCGGACTGACGGCGCACCGGTTGTTCCCAGCCAAGCCCGAGCCATTTCAGATCGCGAAAAATGCCGGCCTCGAATTCCGGCGTGCAGCGCGTCGTGTCGATGTCCTCGATGCGCAGCAAAAGGCGCCCGCCCGTTGCCCTCGCCAATTTCTGATTGAGCAGCGCCGAATAGGCATGGCCGAGATGCAGTTCGCCATTCGGGCTCGGCGCGAAGCGGAATGTCAGGAGTGTCATCCTTCGGCGGCAATCGGGTTGTGCGGCGCTTTCGCCTGTTGCTACTTTGCGCCGGATTACATCTGCCATTTTGCGCCGGGAACAAGCAGACATGCAACGCATCGCCACGCTCGACGACATCTCGCAAGGGCTCGACGCGCTCTGCCTGCTCGACCCGCGTCTTGCAAAGGTGCGCGGCATGGCCGGCGAGGTGCCGCTTCGGCTGTCCGAGCCGGGGTTCAGAAGCCTTGCCTCGATCATCGTTTCGCAGCAGGTTTCCCGCGCCAGCGCCGACGCGATCTTCGGGCGGCTGACAAAACTCGTCGATCCGTTGACGCCGCAAGCCATCCTTGCCGCCGACGAAGCCATCTTTCGCGAGGCCGGACTGTCGCGGCCGAAGCAGCGCGGCCTGATCGCCGTGGCCCAGGCGGTGGTCGATGGCCTCGACCTCGATCACCTCTGCTTGCTCGACGCCACGGAGGCGATCACGGCGATGACCAAGGTGTCAGGCATCGGCCCGTGGACGGCGGAAGTCTATCTTTTGTTCGCCGCCGGCCACCCCGATGTCTTCCCGGCACGCGATGTTGCCCTGCAGAGCGCGGTCGGCCACGCGCTCGGCATCGACCCGCGTCCGCCCGAGAAAACACTGATCGAGCTCGCCGAATCATGGAGCCCGTGGCGAGGTGTCGCATCGCGGCTTTTTTGGGCGTATTATCGCGAATTGAAGGGCAGGGACGCAGCGCCTCCGGCCTGAATTCACAAAAAAGCATTGAAATCAGCCGCTTTTGGCGTGGCGTTTGATCGACAAGCCGCTTCACATCCCTGTCATGTCGGGCTTACAGTATCCACGCCGATCGGTTCTAGAACCAAGGAGGTCAATAACGTGACGGTTGCCGTATCTCCGGATGGGCTTCCAGCACTGGTGCTGAACGCGGATTACCGTCCGCTCAGCTATTACCCCCTGTCGCTCTGGTCGTGGCAGGACGCCATCAAGGCGGTGTTCCTCGAGCGGGTGAACATCGTCGCCGAATACGAGCACGCCGTGTCGTCGCCGACCTTCTCGATGAAGCTGCCGAGCGTCGTCAGCCTAAAGGCCTATGTGAAGCCGTCGCGGCATCCGGCCTTCACCCGCTTCAACGTGTTCCTGCGCGACCGTTTCCAGTGCCAGTATTGCGGCACGCCGGAGGATCTGACCTTCGACCATGTCGTTCCCCGCCATCGCGGCGGCGCGACGACGTGGGAGAATGTCGTCGCCGCCTGCTCGCCGTGCAATCTGAGGAAGGGCGGCATGATGCCGGCGCACGCCAAGATGTGGCCGCTGCAGAAGCCCTACCAGCCGACGGTGCATGATCTGCACAACAACGGCCGCCTGTTTCCGCCCAACCATTTGCATGAAAGCTGGATGGATTATCTGTACTGGGATGTCGAACTGGAACCATAGAGTTTCGGCAGAAATCCGCGAGCCCGGCCGCCTGACGCAGCTTTCTGCGCTCCCGGTGCTCACGTAATTGAATACGCTCCGC
Organism: Mesorhizobium sp. WSM4813; assembly: GCF_055811555.1. Taxonomy (NCBI): domain Bacteria; kingdom Pseudomonadati; phylum Pseudomonadota; class Alphaproteobacteria; order Hyphomicrobiales; family Phyllobacteriaceae; genus Mesorhizobium; species Mesorhizobium sp. WSM4813. Next base: position 40,205 of record NZ_JBVVQU010000013.1, on the reverse strand, counting down.
TCCGGTTCTCGAAAGCCGCGTCACCCGATCCGGCCTGACGAATTTCTGGACCAACTCTGCGCTGTGCCGCTCAGTCGCGGGCAAAGGCGCCGCGGAACGCTATGACCGCCAGGACAAGGCTGGCGATGGCGTTCCAGCCGGCCAGCGACAGGCCGAGGATGCGCAGTGCCGCCTTGTCGCAGGACGGCGGGACGAATTGGTCGAGCGCGTCGAGCACGCCCTTGCCGCCGGTGTCCACCGGTCCTGCAGCCGCCGCACAATCGGTCGGCCCCGGCCACCACGCCCATTCGACGCCGGAATGATAGACGCCGAGATAGACGCCGTAGGCCATCAGCAGGCCGCCGACGGCCAGCAGGCCGCGTGTCAGCCAAGCCGGCCAGCGCAGCGCCGACGACAGCACCGCAAGCAGCATCAGCGGCGCGCCGATGTAGTAGGGGGTGCGCTGCTCCAGGCAGAGCTTGCACGGGATGTAGCCGCCCAGATACTGGAAGGCCAGCGCCGAGCCGACCGTGGCGGCCATGGCGACGGCGAGGAACACCGCCGTCCGCATGTGCTGGCGCCCTGTGTCGGCATTCACGGTCGCTGTCATCGATCTACCGTCCATTCCCGTCAGAGCAAAGGATGGGTCAATTTGAACATCCTTGCTCTAGCCCGGACTTCTCATACTAGCCCGGACTTCTCATTCTAGAAGGCGTATTTGACGACGATATAGAGCGAAATCAGGGCAGCGGCGCCGGCGCCCGCGATCATGCCAAGGCGCTTTTCGATGAACTCGCGAATCGGTTCGCCATAGCGGCGCAGAAGCCAGGCGAGGAACAGGAAGCGGGCGCCACGCGCCACGATAGCCAGCACGATGAACAGCAGGAGATTGACGCCGATGACGCCGGACAGGATCGTCACCACCTTGATCGGCGGCAGATGGGCGAGGCCGGAGGTGATCAGCATCAGGATGATGAAGCCGACGCCCGACGAGACGCGCAGCGCCTCGAAGTCGTCATACTTGCCGTAGAATTCGAGGATCGGCTTCGCGACCGTGTCGTACGCATAATGGCCGATGTACCAGCCGGCGATGCCGCCCAGAACGGAGGCCAGCGTGGCGACCAGCGCGTAGCGATAGGCGCGATCCGGCCGCGACAGCGCCATCGGCAGGTAGAGCACATCGGCCGGCACGAGAAATACCGAGCTTTCGACGAAAGCGATGAAGGCCAGCCACCATTCGGCGGATTTCTTTGCCGCCAGCGACAAGGTCCAGTCGTAAAGTCCGCGAAGCATCGGCACCCCTAATGTATGTCGCCCAAATGCGCAGCGGTTTTGGGATAACGACATGCATAAAAACAAAGACCAACGCGCGCCACATGAATCTCTCCAGCCGCGACGCGCTTTAATGCGCCGCTTGTCTAGAAAGATTTTTCGCGCTGCACAATGGCCAGAGCTTCACGAAATCGAAAGGCTGGGGTTGAGCGAAGGCCGCATGCCGGGAATTGGCCAGTTGACGAACAGGCCTCCAACCGTATAGTCCGCGCCCATCCAGGCCTCAGGCCTGAGCCCCTATGGCGGAATTGGTAGACGCGCTCGACTCAAAATCGAGTTCCGCAAGGAGTGCTGGTTCGATCCCGGCTAGGGGCACCATTGCCAACCCAAGAAAACCTTGGAAGCTCGGTGGGAGGTTACCCCAGGCGCACCCTGGGATAACTGCAATCGAGGCCCAGGCCGGTCCTTCCTGATTAGATCGGACTCCGTAGCTCAGGTCGCCATCACATCGGCCCCGGCACCATCTTGGTCGGCTGCTCCGGCATCGGAAACGCGTAATTGTCGCATTTCACGTCCGGGTTCGTCGGGCTGAACATTCCAAGGGGGTTGTCCTTGAACAGCCAGGCGTGAAGATCGTAATGGTAGAACTCCACCGGGATAAGCGGATAATGTCCCTCCATCGGCCCCTGGAAGGTCTGTCCAAAGAGTTTCGGCGGCTCCTTGGTGTCGGGCGTCAGCGGAACAAGCCATTCCACGGCCACTAGGCGCAAGCCGCCGTCGACCGGCTCATAGATGAGGACATTGGGGCGCGTCGGATCTGGTGTCGGGCTGACGCTCCCGACGTTGACGAAATGAATGCCCATCGCGCCCTTAGGATAATCCATAGCTCCAGCCACTTTTTCGCCGCTGTAATAAACGCATCCGACCGTCGACAGATAGAGGTCGCGGATGGCGGCCTTGTAGTCTTCGTACTTCGCTAGCGATTTTTTCAGGGCATCGATTTCGGCCTTGTCCGGCTCGGCAGCCTGACCTGCAGCCGCAGTCAGGCAGGCGCCGATGAGGCCGATCAAAGCGAGAATACTGCGGCGCCTGAAGTGCGTTGTTTTCGTCATGCATTCCTCCCAGATTTTTTTGTTCTGGCCGTGCAAGGCGGCAATGATGCCAGTTGCGCGGCCGTATTACCGCCGATGCTAATCCTTTCCGCTGGTTGGGAGAATTAATCCTGATGACCTAGGTCTTCGACTGTGCCTTCGTCATCCCAGGGCGGAGCAAGGAGCGAAGCGACGCGGCGCAGACCCTGGGATCCATGCCGTGACATCCGCCGAAGAATGCAGCGGTTCAGAATAAAAGCGCTCCGTAGCGCTCCTTCGCGCCCCCCTCTGTCCTGCCGGACATCTCCCCCACTTGTGGGGAGATCGGCCGTCACCACCGGCTTCGCGAATCGCTACCGTCGCAGGAGCGAGCGGAGCGCTGAAGCTGCCAATCTCCCTCCTTGTGGGGGAGATGTCCGGCAGGACAGAGGGGGGCGCTGTCCCTCGGCATTAAAAGTCCTGCACCGTGGCAACGCTCTTGCGTAACGGCATGGATTCCAGGGTCTGCGCGACGTCGCTTCGCTCCTGCTCCGCCCTAGGATGACGAAGTGGAGGTTTCGGCTAATCCTAGCGGTTTGCGATTGCCACTGATGGGAATTATCGACTTCCACTGTGAAACCAGCAGCACCACCAAGCCTACCGCCGTCCCAGCAAGCTCTTCATCCGGTTCCGCAGCAGGCGCGCCATGTTGCGGGTTTCGCGGTAGAGGTGAAGCTGCGACGCCGCCTGGCGGGCGAGGCGGTCGGCGTCCGGCGTCAGGCCGATGACCAGTGTGCCGATCGGCCTGCGCTCCATCCATAGCCGGCTCATCACCGGATGGTCGGGCACGGCGCAGGAATCGGTCATCATGATGTTGGGATCGTCGAGGTGCTGCCTGGTCACCTCGATCATCAGCAGCGTGCCCGGCGAATAGGCGGCGAGCGTCTCGTCATAGGCCGTCTTCCAGGTGTAGGCGACGCCGGCCTCGACGAAGACGATCAGGCTGGCGATGGTGCGGTCGTCGAGCGTCAGCGAATGGATGCGGCACAGATCCTGTTCGGCCAGCCGGTGCACGGCCTCACGGGCGAAGGCGGCGCGGTAGCGGTCGACGGCCATGGCGGTGCGCTCGCGGCCTTTCCAGCCGGCTGCTTCCAGCGTCAGGAAGCGTTCAATGGCATGGCGGATGTTTTCCGGTCCGCGCGCCACCAGATGCTCCAGCCTGCCGAGATCGGCAAGGCGGCGCTTCAGGCGGCGGAACTCGCGATAATGGTGCGAGCGCAGCGAGGCCTTCAGATAGTCATCGCCGTCGATCTCGCTTTCGAGCATCGGGCGTTCGGCCTTGCCGGTGGTGACCAGCGTCAGGCCACGCGTCTCGGCGACTGTCGCCAGCAGGCTGGCCACCGGGCCGTCGAGGCGGATGTCGGGCAGCACCAAGACTTTCGGCAGCTTGAGATGCGGCCGCGACAGCATCGAGAAGAAATCCTCGATGACGCCGACGGGATCGTCACGGTCGACCAGCGGCGTGCCGATCGGGCCGAACGGGCTCGACCATGTGCGCATGACCCGTACACCGAGCGGCATCGCCGGCCGCTCCACCGAGAACGGCACCAGCAAACGCAGCCGGTTGCGGTATTCGTCGCCGTCGCGGATGACCGCCAGCCGCACCTCGCGGTCTTCCAGCCTCGGCATGGCAGGCGCCAGGAAGCGCGGGTTGAAGAAGACGTTGGGCTCGATGGTGCGGGTGCAGAGATAATCGAGTTCCTCGACCAGATCGAAGCCGGCGGAGGCCGGGTAGACGGCCAGTTTGCGCTCGGGCCGGTCGTTGGCCAGCAGCTCGAGATGGGCCGGGTCGGCTTCACGAGCGAGCCCGGCGAGGCCGGACACCATGGCGCCGGCCGGGCCGCCGCTGGTTTCCTCGAGCAACGGGATGGCAGCCATCATGCGGCTCCTTCGGCGGCTACGAAAATGGCCATGACGATGCCGAGCCTGCGCCAGACCGTGAAGGACAGCGCGCCGGCCTCGAAGATCATGGCGAAGGCGGTGGCCATCGCCGCGCCCCACAGGCCGAAAAGCGGAATCAGCACCAGATTGAGGCCGATGTTGAAGGCCAGCGTCATGGCGTAGACGGCGGCGCAGATGTTCTGGTTGCCGCTCATGGTGAGCAGGCTTTCGCAGGGACCGACGGCGGCGCGGGCGACGACGCCGAAGACCAGCAGGAACAACAGCGGGTAGCCGGCTACGAATTCAGGCCCGAACAGGCTCAGCATCGGCTCGCCCAGCACCAGCACCAGCAGCGCCATCAGCAGCGACGGCCAGAACGTCCAAGACACCGTTTCGCGGGCGAAGGCGGCGAGCTTTTCGGGCTCGCCATGGGTGAATTGCGCGTAGCGCTGGGCGACGCCCGCCTTGACCGCGAAATAGACGAAATGCACCAGCGCCAGCGTTTTCACTGTGGCGAAATACACGGCGACGTCGTTGGGGTTCATATAGGCGCCGACCATCAGCACGTCGGCATTGGTGAGCAGGAAGAAAAAACCTTCGACCAGGAAGATCGGCAGCGACACGAGGAACCACTGCGCGAAATGCACCTTCTTCGGCCCGGCCGGGATATTCCTGTCCATGCGCGCGGTGACGCCGATGAGTTGAGCGAGCGTGGTGGCATAGGCGGCGGCGATCGAGGCGAAGATCGCGGTCCTGGCGTCGGGCGCAAAGCCGACCAGAAGCATCAGCGCCATGAGCGCCAGGATCAGCACCGGCCGCACCAGATAGGTCGGCGCCAGCGCAAACAGCGCCCATGAGTTGGCCCGCGCCAGCCCCTGCAGCAGGTCGGACATGGCGATCATCGGCATGCAGATGAAGCCGAGGATGAACGGCACGACATAGTAGTTTTCGATAAAGGGTGAGAGCAGCCAGACGCCGAGCGCGCCGAAGCCGGCGATCGCGGTCGAGGCAACAAGCACGAACAGGCGGCTGGTCAGCACGATGCCGCGCAGTTCGGCCAGCATGTTGCGCTCGCGGTATTCGGGAATGAAGCGGATGACCGAAGTGTGGAAGCCGAGGCAGGCGAGGTTGCCGACGATGACCATCGTCACCCAGACGAGGACGAAGATGCCGTATTCGAACGAGCCGATCCAGCGCGCCATCAGCACCTGGCTGACGAAGGCGATGGCGGCGCTGACGATGCGGATGGAAAAGGCGATGAGCGACATGCGGCCGGCTTCGCCGCGCTCGTCGGCGGTGAACAGCACGGCATCGACGCGGCCAAGCAGCGGCTTTACGCGCAGCGCAAGGCGCTGCGGCAGGAACCGCCCGGCTGTCGTCGCCGCGGAAAAGCGCACCCTGATCACACTCCGTTTTCCGCTTCTTTTCTGGCTCTGCGTCTAACGAAGACAGATTAAGAAACGGTTGGGTGAGGTGGCGGAATGCTCCCTTCTCCCCGTTCACGGGGAGAAGGTGCCGGCAGGCGGATGAGGGGCGGCGCCGGGGCGTTGCGTCGTACTCTCTGCGCGCGGGGCCGGGAATAAACGGCATTCTGCTTGAGGCATTCGTGGATTTTTGTGCCGCAGATTGATGGGGTCTATGTGAGCGCCGTTTATGGGAAAACCAACTAGGCAGAAGGGGAAAGGCGCTCCCTTTCTGAAGCAGCGCGGCCATCCCGATCCTCAAAAACCCGGACGACCAACCCCTGTCACCGAGGATGTCGGCCTTTTTTCATTCGCTTCACTACGTTGGAAAGAAGCGGTTCATCGGCCATCGGGTTGATCAGATATTTACGTGCTTTGAGTTGATCACGATTACATGTCTCCGATCACTGAGCCTTTGTAGAAGCCACGCTTGCAGAACGTTTCGGCATCCACAAGCACCTTGGTTTCAGGCAGCTTGTCCACGCTCCTGCTCTCTGAACTTTTATGCTAAGTGCCAAGTATAAGTTTTCAGTTGATTATCCGGAGCGTCGGACGCGTTGGATGATCTTCGGAGATCGCGCCGTAAAGTTCCTTGAATTCCCACTCCCTGACGCGTGACATTTTAACAAGCTCGGCCACATCAAATCCCAAATCGTCCAAATGAGACTTGATAATTGTAGGAAGGACCGTCGGCGGATCGAAAGGAAAATCGAGGCTCGCCGGTTCTCTGGTCCGCCATCCTCGCGCGCTTATCTGCTGCCAGAGATATCGCGCTTGATTTTCGGTTACGACGTTAAGGCTCTGCGCCGACATCAAAAGGCTCTGCATCGAAACCCGCCACTCCTTTTTTAGAGAGGCAAGAAGTTCGAGCGTTATCTTTCGTCCTCGGAAAACCTCCACAAGCTCGCGGGGCGGCAGCAGAAACGCAGAGGCGAACTGGTTGGCTTCGTCTTCCATGAGAGCAGTCGGGAACCGGTGCATAATCAAATGTCCCAACTCATGCGCCAGCGTAAACCGGAGCCGATCTGCCGGATGATCCTTATTTACGAGCACAAGCGGTGGGCGACCTGGGGCTGCAAATGTTACGCCGCTGACCGGAGCGCCGTGGAACGATGACTCGCCCACAACGATCCCGGCTTTTTCCATGAGCCTCGTGAGGTTCTTTATCGGCCCGCTGGTAACTTTCCAGTGCGCCCTCACCACCGATGCTATTTTCGGGATCGACCCATATAGCTCGACGTCCAAAACCGGAAGCTCATTCACAGGATTGAAATCGACATTCTCCATAAAGCGCCGAAGATGGAAAAGACGAACGTTCAATTCAGCCGTGATCATATCAACATCACGCGCAGAGACTTCTGACTTCTTGCCGCGCAGCATGGTATGAACGCTGACAGGGGGGCCGTAGACGGTATCCTGTATTGTGAAGAACTCCGCTGGAAGATCGAAGGTTTGGGACGCGCCTTCGATGAACTCAGCATCAGGCTCGACCAGCCCATTTTCCATCCGAGAGAGAACCGCCTGCGCGATCCCCAAATCGTCAGCGGCCTTCTTTTGTGTGAATCCTCTTAGTTGCCGCGCGAGGCGCAGCAAATCTCCAAACGTTGCCATGGCTATTCGCGTTCGGCTGTTTCTTCGGAAGGCTTGTCTTTTGGCGTGACAAGCGGCTGATCGTCATCCGGCTCGCGCGTCGGGAAGACCACGACGCCGCTACCGCCAGCCTCACCAGCATCCTCTATTGGATACGACCACAGGACACGGTCATTGTCGCGAGCCACGACCAATATAGTCTGTACCTCGGTGCCGATATCGTTCGCCGACCAAACGAATTCGACCTTGGCTGCCTCCGGCGGAAAGCCCGGCAACGTCTGCTGCGGGTCAATAAAATCAATCACTGCTTGTGTAGGGATATTCTGCCCCAAATGGTCTTCGTCACCCTTTTTGAATCGACCGATAACCTTGTCACCAAAACAGAATTTCACCGTTTGAGCCTCATCAAGAACGCGTACTGACTGGTCTAAGCCGAATTCCGTGCGCGCATGGCGAGCGATGGCGTCGAATACGTAGTTGGTGACAGTGCGGGGATAGAGAACCGGAGGGAAACCCTTCGCCGCCCTGCATTCTGAAACGGACAGCCATTCATTGAAGCCAAGCATCACGACCGCTTTGATGCGAGCATGATATGGCGCCAGAGCCTCACGCACGTCAGATTCAGAATATTGATCCATTGATTCGGTCCCCGAGTGGTTCGCCACCTTAACTCAGCGTTTTGCAAAATCAACAAAAAAAATTCAAAACCTATTTTTCTTCCGAATTCCAGTGGCTTGCGACCTTCGCGAAATCTTGGCCGCCGCTCCGGCGTGATGTTTCTCGGCGCGCTTCTTTCACCCTTCGACCTAACGCATGCGCAGCCAGATCGTCCTTCACGTCGTCGCTTCCTCGCCGGTGGCAATGCGCATCACGCGGACGGCGTTGCCGATCCGTAATAAGTATTTCCGGTGCGCCGGCGGGACGGCGCCCCCCTCTGGCCTGCCGGCCATCTCCCCCACAGGTGGGAAGATTGGGTGTCACCTCGGCTTTCGCCAATCGCCAACGTTGAAGAGGCCTGATCAGGTGAAGCTGGCCGATCTCCCCCACGTGGGGGAGATGTCCGGCAGGACAGAGGGGGCGCTGTCCCGCTGACTTATTCAAATAACCGAAAATGACGCCCCTTTACGCAAACGCCCCATGACAATGCTTGTACTTTTTCCCCGAACCGCACGGACAGGCCTCGTTGCGGCCGACCTTCCCCCAGGTGGCGGGGTTGTTGGGGTCGCGGTTTTCGGGGGCGACGATGGCGTTGGTCTCCTGGCGAACCAGAAGCCCGGTCTCGCCGAAATCGTCCTCGCCGGTGGTGCCGTCGAGATGGCTGCCGAACATGTCGGGCGCCTCGGGCGGCGGCGCTTCGGCGGCCTGGCGGACCAGCTCGACGCGCATCAGCTGTGCGGTGACGGCCTGGCGCAGATTGCCGAGCATCGCCTGGAACAGCTCGAACGCCTCGCCCTTGTATTCCTGCAGCGGGTCGCGCTGGGCGTAGCCGCGGAAGCCGACCACAGAGCGCAGGTGGTCGAGGTTGACGATGTGCTCGCGCCACAGATGGTCGAGCGTCTGCAGCACCACCGAGCGCTCGACATAGGTCATCACGTCGGGGCCGAAGCGCTCGGCACGCTCCTTGGCGGCAGTCTCGGCGGCCTGACTGATGCGCTCGCGGATGTCGTCCTCGGCAATGCCCTCTTCCTTGACCCAGTCCTCGATCGGCAGGTCGAGATTGAGGAATTCGGCGACCTCGGCCTTGAGGCCGGCGACGTTCCACTGCTCGGCGTAGGCGTTTTCGGGAATAGCCTTGGCGACGATCTCCTCGATGACACCCTCGCGCATCTCGGCGATGGTCTCGGAAAGGCCTTCACCGTCCATCAGCTCGAGACGCTGCTCGAACACCACCTTGCGCTGGTCGTTCGAGACATCGTCATATTTCAGCAGGTTCTTGCGGATGTCGAAGTTGCGCGCCTCGACCTTCTTCTGCGCCTTTTCCAGCGCCTTGTTGATCCAGGGGTGGATGATCGCCTCGTCTTCCTTGAGGCCGAGCTTCTGCAGCATGCCGTCCATGCGCTCGGAGCCGAAGATGCGCATCAGATCGTCCTGCAGCGACAGGAAGAACTTTGAGCGGCCGGGATCGCCCTGGCGGCCTGAGCGGCCGCGCAACTGGTTGTCGATGCGGCGGCTTTCATGGCGTTCGGTGGCGAGCACGTAGAGGCCGCCGGCGGCGAGCGCCTTTTCCTTCAGCCGGGCGACGTCGTCGCGGATCGCCTTTTCCCTGGCTTCGCGCTCGGGGCCTTCAGGCATATCGCCAAGCTCCTCGGCGATGCGCATGTCGGCATTGCCGCCGAGCTGGATGTCGGTGCCGCGGCCGGCCATGTTGGTGGCGATGGTGATGGCGCCGGGTTTTCCAGCCTGGGCGACGATCGCCGCCTCACGCTCGTGATGGCGGGCGTTCAGCACCTCGAAATCGGTAAAACCTTCCTTGCGCAGACGCGCGGCCAGCTGCTCGGATTTCTCGATCGAGGTGGTGCCGACCAAGGTCGGCTGGCCCTTGGCGCGGGCTTCCTTGATCTCCTTGACGATCGCCTTGTACTTCTCCTCGACGGTCCGGTAGACCTCGTCGTCCTCGTCGATGCGGATCACCGGCAGATTGGTCGGGATCTCGGTAACGTCGAGATTGTAGATGTTGCCGAATTCCTCGGCCTCGGTCAGCGCCGTGCCGGTCATGCCGGCGAGCTTCTTGTAGAGGCGGAAATAGTTCTGGAAGGTGACGGAGGCGAGCGTCTGGTTCTCCGGCTGGATCGCCACATGCTCCTTGGCTTCGAGCGCCTGGTGCAGTCCTTCCGAATAGCGGCGGCCCGGCATCATGCGGCCGGTGAATTCGTCGATGATGACGATCTCGCCGTTGCGCACGATATAGTCCTTGTCCTTCTGGAACAGCTGGTGCGCCTTCAGGGCATTGTTGACGTGGTGGACGATGGCGACGTTCTCGACGTCGTAGAGCGACTCGCCTTTGAGCAGACCGGCGTCGCGCAAAAGGTTCTCCAGCTTCTCGGTGCCCTCCTCGGTGAAGATCGAGGTCTTCTGCTTCTCGTCGATCTCGTAGTCGGCCGGCTCGAGCTTCAGCATGAAGGCGTCGATGGTGTTGTACATTTCCGAACGGTCCTCGAGCGGACCGGAGATGATCAGCGGCGTGCGCGCTTCGTCGACCAGGATGGAGTCGACCTCGTCGACGATCGCGTAGCTGTGGCCGCGCTGCACCATCTGGGCGCGCTCGAATTTCATGTTGTCGCGCAGGTAGTCGAAGCCGAGCTCGTTGTTGGTGGCGTAGGTGACGTCGGCGGCGTAGGCGGCGGCGCGTTGCTCGTCGGACAGGCCATGGACGATGACGCCGACGGTAAGGCCGAGGAATTTATAGACGCGGCCCATCCATTCGGAGTCGCGCGTGGCAAGATAGTCGTTGACGGTTACGACATGGACGCCCTTGCCGGCGAGTGCGTTGAGATAGACCGGCAGCGTGGCGACCAGCGTCTTGCCCTCGCCGGTGCGCATCTCGGCGATGCCGCCATTGTGCAGCACCATGCCGCCGATCAGCTGGACGTCGAACGGGCGCATGCCGAGCACGCGGCGCGCCGCCTCGCGCACGGTGGCGAAGGCCGGCACCAGCAGATCATCGAGGCTGGCGCCGTTGGCGACGTCCTGGCGGAATTTTTCCGTGCGGGCCGTCAGCTCGGCGTCGGAGAGCGCCCGCATCTCGTTTTCCATGGCATTGATCGCTTCGACGCGCGGTCGGGTCGACTTGACCCGGCGATCGTTGGAGGAGCCGAAAACCTTACGGGCGAGACCGCCAAAACTGACCATTCAATGGTCCTTTCGATAGCATTCCAAGTCGTTGCGACGGGTGCCGGCGGCCCCATCAAATCCACGTGAAACGCGGACAAACGCAAAAAGCGCCCGGAAAACGGTTCTGGACGCAAAGTCGTTGGACAGATAAGAGGGGGCTCAATCGATGTCAACGGCGCGCTCGCCCTGACGACCGTGCCAAATTCCGCCACAATCCGGCTGGTCTGGAAGCCATCACGCTCTAGCTATCCCCTATTGGAGTTAATCGTATGTCCTCATTGTTCCGCCGCGCGTCGCTCGCCAGCCTCGGCCTGGCATTCGGGCTGTCGGCTTTGTCGCTGTCGCCACTGATGGCGCAGGACACTGCGCCTGCCCAACCAGCCCCGGCCCAACCGGCCGCCCCCGCCCAGCCGGCAGCACCTGTCGATCCGAACGCCGTGGTCGCCACGATCAACGGCCAGACGCTGACCGAGGCAGACCTTGCGCTTGCCGAAGGCGAGCTGTCGCAGCAGTTCGCGCAGATGCCGCCCGAACAGCGCCGCGCCGCAGCACTTTCGGCGGCGATCGAAATCAAGGTCATGGCCGCCCAGGCGGTTACCACCGGCCTGGACAAGAATCCCGACTTCCAGCGCCGCATGGCGTTCCTGCAGCAGCGCGCCCTGCATGGCGAGATGGTCGAGAAGGATGTCGTCGGCAAGGTCACGGATGCCGAGGTTCGCGCCCGCTACGACCAGGAAATCGCCAACACACCGCCGAGAAACGAGGTGCATGCCCGTCACATCCTCGTGAAGTCGAAGGAAGAGGCCGACGCCATCATCAAGCAGCTCGACGGCGGCGCCGATTTCCAGAAACTCGCCAACGAGCACACCAGCGATCCGAGCGGCAAGACCAGCGGCGGCGATCTCGGCTGGTTCGGGCCCGGCCAGATGGTGCCGGAGTTCGACAAGGCGGTCTTTGCGCTGGCGGTCGGCAAATACACCGAGCAGCCGGTGCAGTCGCAGTTCGGCTGGCACGTCATCCAGGTCGAGGACAAGCGCGCCAAGCAGCCGCCGGCCTTCGACCAAGTCAAGGACCAGGCCCGTCAGGCGGTCATCCGCGACAAATACATCGCGCTGGTCAAGTCGCTGCGCGCCGAGGCCAAGGTCGAGATCCCGGACGAGAATCTGAAGAAGACGGTCGACGCGCTGGAAGGCGCCAAGTAGGCGCGCCATCGGTGAAGCTGCAGATCTCCCCCCTTGCGGGGAGATGCCCGGCAGGGCAGCGGGGGTGCTGTCCCTCCGACCTCTCAAGACTTGGGTTCCTCGCCCACCGCGAAGCGGGGGAGAGGTGGCCGCGAAGCGGCCGGAGAGGGGGCTTCGTAGAGCGCGGCCCCCTCTCCGTGGGGGGGGGGGGGGGGCCCCCCCCCCCCCCCGGGGGGGGGGGGGGGGGGCCGCGGGGGGGGGGGGGGGGGGGGGGCGCCGCCCCGGCCCCACG
>NZ_JBVVQU010000013.1:0-27576 GCF_055811555.1 Mesorhizobium sp. WSM4813 | reverse complement strand
CGCCGCCGGGCCGGGGGGGGGGGGGGGGGGGGGGGGGGTTGGTGGGTTTCCCCCTCTGGGGGGGGGTTTTTTTTTCCGGGGGGGGGCCCCCCCCCCCCCGCGGGGGGGGGGTGGGGGGCCCGCCCCCCCCCCGGAGAGGGGGCTTCGTAGAGCGCGGCCCCCTCTCCGTCTCGGCTTCGCCGAGCCACCTCTCCCCACTTTTGTGGGGCGAGGAACCCAAGCTGGATGAAGGCCGAGGTCCTTCCCCCGCCGACATCTCCCCGCAAGAGGGAACTTTCTCTACCTATCCTACAATGCGTCGACGCCTTGAACGCTGCCGGATCGCCGGCGGCGAGTTCGCCGGTGGAGCGATGCCCTTCAACACATAGCCAACCGCCCTGCGCAGCGTCGTTTCATCTTCGTCGAGGCGATTGGTCAAAAGATGCGTCCAGGCAAATGAGGCGACCAGGTCGGCGACGAGCGTGGATTCGACGTCGGCCGCCACTTCGCCTCTTGCCTTGGCGCGTTCGATCATCTGGCCGGTATGGGCATGGCGTCCTTTCGTGTATTCGACCAGCACGGCGGCTACGGTCGCATCCGACTGCGCCTCAGCGATCAGCGATCTGAAGACGCTGCCTGACGATGTGTCATGCCAGTGCGAGAACAGGTTCTTCAGGAAGCCGACGAGATCATCCTCGAGGTTTCCGGTGTCGGGGTTCTCGACGCGCTTTAGCCGCTGATAGACGTCGAACAGCAAAGCGGCCTTGCTCGGCCACCAGCGATAGATCGTAGGCTTTCCCGCACGCGCCCGCCGCGCCACCGCTTCGATCGAGAAGCCGGAATAACCGGCCTCGACCAGCACCGCCTCGGCGGCGTCGAGAATGGCGTCGGCGCTGTCGGGGTTGCGCCGTGCGCCCGTTGATTTGCGGGCCCGGTCTGCGTCCTCACCCATCTGCTTTTTTCCTTATCGGCAAGTTTTCCTCAGCATGCATATACGACCTCTTGACGAAACGGAACGGCCCGTTTCATATAACGGAACGTTTCGTAACGATAAGGAGAGAGCCAATGACCTCGACCGCCGCCCGCTTCTCGCGCCTCCGCTTTGCCCTGCTGGTGCTTGCCGGCGCCTATCCGCTGATCACCGCCATCCTCTACGTCGTGTTCCCGCTGACCGAAGAATGGGAGATCTGGCAGCGCACGCTGGTCATCGCCCCGCTGATGGTCGCGATCATGATCTGGGGCATCATTCCGGGCGTGCAGAAGATGTTCCGGAGGTTCCTCAATCCTGCCCAATAAAGGAAGCGTGGTGCGGGCAGTTCGGTGTGGTCCGCAACGGTCGGGAAAACGCCCTTGCACCAGCGCCCGCTATCGGGCAAACCGGCGTTCCCTTGCGATTTTCCCGCCCGAGGTCTTCATGTCAGCCACGATTTCGCCGCTCGCGCCGAAAAAATATCCTAAAATGCCTGACATCGAGGGCGTCCGCATCGCCACCGCCGAGGCCTGGATAAAGTACAAGAATCGCACCGACCTGCTTACCATGGTCTTCGATGCCGGCACCACGGTCGCCGGCGTGTTCACCAAGTCGAAATGCCCGTCGGCGCCGGTCGATTTCTGCCGGCAGAATCTTGCGCAGGGCAAGGCGCGCGTCCTGGTCGTCAATTCCGGCAACGCCAATGCCTTCACCGGCAGCAAGGGCCGAGCTTCCACGGCAATGACCGGCGAGGCTGCAGCCAAGGCTGCCGGCTGCACGCCGGACGAGGTGTTTCTGGCCTCGACCGGCGTCATCGGCGAGCCGCTGGATGCCGGCAAGTTCAGCCATCTGCTCGCCGGACTGGTCAAGGACGGCAGGCCGGACCTGTGGACCGAAGCCGCCAAAGCGATCATGACCACGGACACCTATCCGAAACTGGCGACCGCGACGGTGAAGCTCGGCGATGCTGATGTCACCATCAACGGCATTGCCAAGGGCGCCGGCATGATCGCGCCCGACATGGCGACGATGCTCTCCTTCATCGCCACCGATGCGCCGATCGCAGCCCCCGTGCTGCAGAATCTTTTGTCGCGCGGCACGGCCAAGACCTTCAATGCGGTCACCGTCGACAGCGACACCTCGACCAGCGACACGCTGCTGATGTTCGCCACCGGCACGGCATCCAGGCGCGGCGCGCCTGATATCACCGATGCCGGGGATGCGCGCCTCGGCGCCTTTCGCCGCGCGCTCGGCAAAGTGCTGAAATCGCTGGCGCTGCAAGTGGTGCGCGACGGCGAGGGCGCGCGAAAACAGGTTGAGGTCACCGTCACCGGCGCGAAATCGGCGCGCTCGGCCAAGCGCATCGCGCTGTCGATCGCCAATTCGCCGCTGGTCAAGACGGCGGTCGCCGGCGAGGACGCCAATTGGGGCCGCGTCGTCATGGCCATCGGCAAGGCCGGCGAACCGGCCGACCGCGACCTTTTGTCGATCTGGTTCGGCGACATCAGGCTGGCGCATGAGGGCGAGCGAGACGCCGCCTACTCAGAGGAGGCGACATCGGCCTACATGAAGCGCGACGAGATCCGCATCCATGCCGATATCGGCATCGGCCGCGGCAAGGCGACGGTGTGGACTTGCGACCTCACCAAGGAGTATGTCGCCATCAACGGCGATTATCGGAGCTGATGGCGTTGGTTTCCAGACATCCGGCAAGCGTGCTTGCCATCGTGCGCCGCTACGAGGCGGCCGGCTTTCGCGCCTGGCCCGCGGCGGCCGTCCATTATGACGGCACTTGGGTGGTGCGGCTGACGGCGGGTCATCCGGCCAAGCGGCTGAATTCGGTCAACCCGCTCGATCCGGGCGACATCCAGCACATTGCCGAGCGCATCGGCCGCGCCAGCCGCCGTTTCGACGCCTATGGCCGGCCGTTGACCTTTCGCATATCGCCGCTGTCGGGGCCGGTCCTTTCCAAACATCTCGACGGCGAAGGCTGGAGCACATTCGACGAATCGCTGGTCATGCGGCTGCCGCTGGCAGACGCCCAGCTCGACGCCGCCATGGACCAAATCCCGCTGAAGGACATCAGCCGCTTCATCGGCGCGTTGCTCAAGGTGAGCGGCTCGGATGTGTCGCTGCGGCCGGGCCTGTCGGAGATCATCGGCGCCATCCAGCCGGAAGCCGGGCTGTTCGCGCTCGAAAAGGGCACCGAACCGCTGGCGACGCTGATCTGCGTCCACGATGGCGATCTTGCCGGACTGTTCGAGATCGCCACCGACAGATCGGTACGCAACCAGGGCCATGGCCGCCACCTCATCCTGTCGGCGCTGAAATGGGCACGGCTGCGCGGCGCCCGGGAAGCCTGGCTGCAGGTCGAGGCCGACAATGCGCCGGCGCTGGCGCTTTATCGTTCGCTCGGGTTCGACGAAGTCTATCGTTACCACTATCGCCGGCCACCCGGCGCATGACCGGCGTGAACCCTGTCGGCAAACGCCTGCTCCTGGTCGCAGCCTGCGCGCTGGTCGATACCGACGGCCGCGTGCTTCTGGCGCAGCGGCCCGAAGGCAAGCAGCTCGCCGGCCTGTGGGAGTTTCCGGGCGGCAAAGTCGAGCCCGGCGAGACGCCGGAAGAATGCCTCATCCGGGAGTTGTACGAGGAGATCGGCATCGAGACCGACATTCCCTGCCTGGCGCCGTTCACCTTCGCCAGCCATTCCTACGATGATTTTCACCTGCTGATGCCGCTGTTCGTCTGCCGTCGCTTCCGCGGCATCGCGCAGCCGAAGGAGGGGCAGGTGCTCAAATGGGTGCGGCCGCGTCAGATGCGCGATTTTCCGATGCCGCCGGCCGACGCGCCGCTGATCCAGTTCCTCATCGATCTTCTGTGATTGTGCTGTCCGAGACTTAGACAACGTTAATGGAAGATTTATCTTGCCGTGAAAAATTGACGGCATGGAAATCGAAGGAAGGCCGTGTTCAGGCCTTCGGAGGGCGGTTGCATGAGCCTCGACAGGGACTGGGATTCGATCCGACCCGACCGCAGCTTCGCTGTCCATGCCGGCATGGGCATATTGCGGATCACGCTTTTGTTCGGCTCGGCCGCGGTGGCGCTGGCCTTGATCGCGACGCCCTTGCTCGACAGCCGGACGCGATTGCAGCCCGCCCGCGATCATTTTGCCGGCGGCCTCGATGGAATGAGCACAGGATCGATTGGGAGCCCAGGATCGGTCGGGAGCACAGGCTCGATTGGAAACACGGGCTCGATTGGAAACACGGGCTCGATCGGCCATCGTGGGACCTACACGCTGCGTAGGAGCGTGCTGCAGCCGCTGCCCAGTTCGGTCTGCGTGATACGCGACAATGGCAGGCGCAGCGGCGACTGCTGACATGGTTTAAAGCAGCCGTTTCATCGCCTGTTAAGCCTGTGCCGTTAACCTTTCTTAACAGGTCGGCGCTAGGGTTCCGGCAAGCGGGATCGACGGCCATGAGAACATTGCTGCAACGATTTTTGAAAGACGAGACCGGCGCGACGGCCATCGAATATGGGCTGATCGTGACCGTGCTGTCGCTCACCATCATAGGCGGCATCGGCCAAGCCGCTGACGCATTGGCGTGGCTGTTCAGCGACAATTCCAGCAAGCTTGTAAACGCTTTCGCGCAGTGATCGCGACCGGCCACCAGCATCCCACAAAAGTCCGTCGACAGAAATCCGGTCAACGCCCGCCGGGGTTTTCCAGTATTGTCTTCAGCGATATTTTCGCCGAGCCCGGCTTCAGTGGCTTTTGCTGCGAGGCATCGGGCGCCCAGCCTGACAGCCAGACGATCGGAAAACTCGCCCTGACGCGACCATCGGCATCCGAAAATCGCTCGGCGTAGATTTCGGCGGCGCGGGCAAACAACTTTCGTGTGCCCGGTCGCCTGCTGCGGTCGACGAGCACGCTGGTCTCGCCCATCACCCGCAAATCCGCCATCAGGCCGAACAGGGAATCGTAGCGCACCGTCACCGTCTCAACGTCGGCGACGGGCAAGGCCAGGCCGGCGCGTTGCAAAAGCGCGCCGGCGTCGCGCACGTCGGTGAACGGGATGGCGCGCGGGCTGGCGCCGCCGTAAAGCTCGGTCTCGGCGGCGAGCAGGCTTTCACGCAGTTCGGAAAGCGTACCGGCGCCGGCAAAAGCGCCGAGGAAAAGACCATCGGGCTTCAGCGCGCGGCGGATCTGCACCAGCATGCCGGGAATGTCGTTCATTGCCTGAAGCGACAAAAGAGACACGGCGAGGTCGAGGCTTTCCGGCTCGAACGGCACGGTCTCCAGCGGCGCCACCAGTCCTGCTGCATTGTCCAGGAACGCAGCGTCCGCCTCTACGCGTATGATGTCCGCCACCTTGCCGCTTGTCGCGAGCACGTCGACCGCCGCCAGCGTCTGGCAAAACAGCACGGCCGCTCTGTCAAATTTGCGCTCGACGGCGCCCAGCCGCTCGGCAAGCTCCTCGGCCGCCCGCCGCATCAGGAAATCCGCGCCGGGAGCCGGACGGGCGAGCGCCCGGCGCTTGTGCGCCAGCCAGAGAGAGGTATCGACAATAGGTTGCAACTGACGGTTCCTGGTTTCCGCCCTCTGATATAGGGTGGCGGAGGACCAACCACGTGGCCGATCCGATGCCAGAGATCAAGCGTATTGAGATCAGGAGTATTGTCCGAAAGGCACTGGACTGGCCGGCGCGCATCCTGTTTCCGCCGGTTTGCGCCGGCTGCCGACGGCATGTCTCGCAGCCCGGCGTGCTGTGCGGCGCCTGCTGGCCGAAGCTCAGGCTCCTGGAGCGGCCATGGTGCCCGGTGATGGGCACGCCGTTCATCCATCACATGGGCGAGGGGTTCCTGTCGGCCGAGGCGATCGCCGACCCGCCGCCGTTCGAGCGCGCACGGGCGGCGGTCGCTTACTCCGGTGTCGCCCGCCAGATGGTGCAGGGGTTGAAATACCAGGATCGCACCGATCTGGCGCCGTGGATGGCGCGCTGGATGCTGCGCGCCGGTGCAGAACTGGTTGCTGAGGCCGATGTGGTCGTGCCGGTGCCGCTGCACTGGCGGCGTTTTTTCAGGCGCCAGTTCAACCAGTCGGCCGAACTGGCAAGGGCGGTATCGCAGCTTGGCGGCCTGCCTTTTGCGCCCTCCGCTGTCAGGCGCGTCAAGCTCACCCGCCAGCAGGTCGGGCTGGAGCGACGTGAACGGGAGGAGAATGTGCGTGCCGCATTCAGAGTGCCGGAGGAGGCCGAGATCGAGATCGCCGGCCGCCGGGTGCTCTTGATCGACGACGTCTATACCACCGGCGCCACTGTCCGCGCGGTCGCCAAGGCGCTGAAGAAGGGCGGTGCCGGGACGGTCGACGTGCTGACCTTTGCGCGCGTGCTGCCGGGGGACTTTCGGGCCGACGAGTCCGCGACTATATAGATTGAAGAAAGGCAGGATTGCTGACCGATGGTCGACGTGACGATCTATACACGGATGATGTGCGGCTACTGCACGGCGGCCAAGCGGCTGCTCGAGCGCAAGGGCGTCGCCTACACCGAGCACGACGCCTCCTTCTCGCCGGAACTGCGCCGGGAAATGATTTCCCGTGCGAATGGCCGCTCGACCTTTCCGCAGATATTCATCGGCGGCACGCATGTCGGCGGCTGTGACGATCTCCATGAACTGGAGGCGGAGGGCCGGCTGGACCGTCTGCTCGCCAATGGCTCGACGAATTGAGGACATGACTATGGGTGCTTTTAAGGCGGCGGCGATCCAGATGCGTTCGGGCACCAGCCCCGAGCGCAACGCGGTCGATCTGGAACGGCTGGTGCGCGAGGCCGCGGGTCAGGGCGCGACCTATATCCAGTCACCGGAAATGACCGGTGCGCTGATCCGCGACAGCCAGGCGCGGGCCGCCTCGTTCACGTCCGAGGACAAGGACATCATCGTCTCGACCTCGCGCAAGTTGGCGAAAGAACTTGGCGTCTTCCTGCATATCGGCTCGACCGCCATCCTGCGCGCCGACGGCAAGCTCGCCAACCGCGCGCTTCTGTTCGGGCCGGATGGCGCCACGATTGCCACCTACGACAAGATCCACATGTTCGACGTCGATCTCGACAATGGCGAGAGCTGGCGCGAATCCGCCGCCTATGAGCCGGGCACCGAGGCCGTCGTTACGGAGATCAGCGGCGCCGGGATCGATGGTGCGAGGCTGGGTTTCGCCGTCTGCTACGATCTGCGCTTTCCGCAGCTCTTCCGCGCCGAGGCGCTGGCCGGCGCCGACCTGCTTTCGGTGCCCGCCGCCTTCACCCGCCAGACCGGCGAGGCGCACTGGCATGTGCTGCTCAGGGCACGCGCCATCGAGAACGGTGCCTATGTCGTCGCCGCGGCGCAAGGCGGACTGCACGAGGACGGCCGCGAGACCTATGGCCATTCGCTGATCGTCGATCCGTGGGGCCGCATCGTCGCCGAAGCGGCGCATGACGAGCCGGCGGTGATCATCGCCGAGATCGACCCGGCGCAGTCGGCCGCCGCGCGCAAGAAGATCCCAAACCTGAAGAATGCGCGGGATTTTGCCGTCAACGTCAGTTCGGGCGAGGCGCAAAGTCTCAGGGGTGCAGCATCTTGATCCGGTTTTCCCTGATCTGCGAGCACGAGCACGAATTCGAAGGCTGGTTTCGCGGCAACGACGATTTCGACACCCAGAAGAAGCGTGGCTTCGTCGATTGCCCGACCTGCGGCTCGCACAAGGTCGAGAAGGCGTTGATGGCGCCGGCCGTCTCCACCGGGCGCAGCCGAGAAAAGATCGCGCTCGCCATGGGCGAGGCCCAGAAGCAGGCGCTGGCGCAATTGAAGGCGATGGCCGAGAAGGTGCGCGAGAACGCCGACTATGTCGGCGACAAGTTTGCCGAGGAGGCGCGCAAGATCCATTTCGGCGAGAGCGATCCGCGCGGCATTTATGGCGAGGCGACGCTGGAGGAGGCCAAGAGCCTAGTCGAGGACGGCGTCGAATTCACGCCGGTGCCGGTATTTCCTGAGGATCGTAACTGACGGACTGGTGTGACGGTTGGTACCGGGCGGAATTCCGCTTCGCAAAATCTGCATAGCTGCCGTTCTGTCGTAAAATCCTAAAACCGATTTCAGCCCACGAGCGGATAAAGGGTTGCGTCCAATACGGGAATCCCGTATAGTCGAGCCTCATGACGGAAGACAGGTTCGACCCCGCCAAGGATGCGGTCAACCGCGAAAAGCACAAGCTTCCGCTGGCCTTTGGCGACCGGATTTTTGCGGACGACAACCACCTGATTATCCCCTCGATCCGCGAGATTGACGGCGAGGAACGGTTCAAGGTGGTCGGTTTCGTCGGGAGAAGCTGTTCACCGGCGTTTTCGTCTGGCGGGGCGACGTGCCTCGCTTCATCTCGGTAAGAAGGAGCAACAGGGGTGAAGAAAGAGCACATCACGCTGCCTGCTGACCCGACCGACGCCGAAGATTTCGACGTGACGGCCGAAGCACTGGACCGGGGCCAGCGCGCCCGCCTGATCCGCAGGACGAGGACTGGGCTTGGCCTGTCGCAAGCCGAGTTCGCCAGCCGCTTTCGGGTCCCGGTCGGCACGCTGCGCGATTGGGAACAGGCGCGGGCGACCGCGCCGGATTTCGCCATCGCCTATGTGCGGGTGATTGGCCAGCATCCGGACATGGTGGCAAAGGCGGTCGCATAGCTGGCGTTGCCTGCCGGCCGCCACTAGCTGGCGCTCCCTATCAACTTCTCAAGCAGGAGAGCAAGTGTATCTTGCTCCTGGCGTGTTAGGCCCGAAAGTATCTCGTGTTCGTTGGCGACGTGGGCGGCGACCGCCTCATCGACCAATGCCAGACCTTTTCCGGTCAGCTGCACGACAATTCCGCGCCGGTCGTTGGGATGCGGCCTACGCATAATCAACCCGGATTTCTCAAGTCGGTCGAGCCGGTTGGTCATGGCGCCCGATGTCACCATCGTCGCTTCGTAGAGAGCGGTTGGCGTCAGCGCGTAAGGTGATCCGGAACGACGCAGCGTCGCCAGCACATCGAATTCCCCGGTCTGCAGTCCGAAACGCGCAAACAGCGGAGCGAGGCGTTCTCGTGCTATCAGCGACGAGGCTTCGCTCAACCGTCCAAGCACGGCCATCGGCGAAACGTCCAAATCCGGCCGTTCTCTTTTCCACTGCTCGATCGCCTTCGCCGCGCGATCCATCTATCTCACCGTTAAATATCTTGACGTTAAGAATCTCTGCATTATCTTAGCTCAAGACACGGTGCTGGCCAAGAGCCGCAAAGACATAAAGGTTCGTTATGAAATTTCTCTGGGATTCAGCGCTCGGTCTTTTGGTCGTCACCGGCGGCCTGCTCGGCCTGACGCTGCCGTTCGGCAAGATCGCCACGGCGGCCGGCATTTCGGCCATGGTCTGGGCCCTCGTCATCTCGCTCGGCGCCGGCAGCGTGCTTTTGTGCGTCCTGCTGCTGCGCGGGCAGCGCATCCGGCTCACCCTGCACAAGCTGCGCTACTTCTTCGTCACCGCGGCAGTGTCCTATGCCTTCCCCAATCTCTTGATGTTCTCGGCCATTCCGCATCTCGGCGCCGGCTACACCGGTATCATGTTCACGCTGTCGCCGGTGGTCACACTGGTGTTTTCGATCCTGCTCGGCGTCCGGCGCCCCAACCTGCTTGGTGTCGTCGGCATTGCCGTCGGCTTCCTTGGTGCTGTGATGGTGGCGGTGACGCGCGGCGAGGCCGGCCAGCCGGCCGAATTTTTCTGGGTGGCGGTGGGGCTGCTCATCCCGGTCAGCCTTGCCGCCGGCAACATCTACCGCACGGTCGACTGGCCCCAAGGGACCGGACCGATCGAGCTTGCCGTCGGCAGCCATCTGGCATCGGCTACGCTGCTTCTTTGCGGCATCTTCACGCTGCAGGGCGGCGGTTCGCTCTCCTTGCTCGGCGGCGTGCCGCTGGTGGTCGTCGGGCAGGTCGCGTCAGCCGCGGCGATGTTCGCCTTCTTCTTCCGGCTGCAGGCGGTCGGTGGCCCGGTCTATCTCAGCCAGATCGGCTATGTCGCGGCTGCGGTCGGGTTGTTTGCCGGCACTATGTTTCTCGGCGAGCACTATCGATTGCTGACCTGGGCGGGTGCAGCCATCATCATCGCCGGTGTGTTCATCACCACCAAAGCACAAAGCCAGATCACCACAAAGGCGCAAAGCCAGGCCGGCGAGAAGGTGGCGGCGTGAGAGACTGTTTGGAAACTCTACTCCGGCGGCCATCTGCTGGCGTTTTCTGCGCTTCCGATACTCACGGACCCAAATGTCCGCTCCGCTTCGGTTCTCGAAACCACCACCATATGACTCGCCGGAGCGACTTTCCAGACAGCCTCTGAGAAGCTTCAGGCGGGTGCCTTCTCCGCCAGCACCATGTAGTTGACGTCCATGTCCTTCGACCGCTGCCAGCGGTCGGCGAGC
The DNA here is from genome assembly GCF_055811555.1 of Mesorhizobium sp. WSM4813. NCBI lineage: Bacteria > Pseudomonadati > Pseudomonadota > Alphaproteobacteria > Hyphomicrobiales > Phyllobacteriaceae > Mesorhizobium > Mesorhizobium sp. WSM4813. Next base: position 17,144 of record NZ_JBVVQU010000013.1, on the reverse strand, counting down.
GGATTGTAGGCGACGCCGGTGCGGTCGATGATGGTCAGGCCAGCACCGGCAAGCGCCTTTTCCAGCTCGTCTGGCCGCACCAGCTTGCCGAACTGGTGGGTGCCGCGCGGCAACCAGCGCAGCACATATTCGGCGCCGATGATGGCCAGGCCCAGCGCCTTCAGCGTGCGGTTGATGGTGGCAACGAACATGATGCCGCCGGGCTTGAGCATCTCGCCGCATTTGGCCACGAACAGGTCGATGTCGGCAACATGCTCGACCACTTCCATGTTGAGGATGACGTCGAACTTCTCGCCGGCGTCAGCCAGATCCTCCGCCGTCGTGGCACGGTAATCCACCGTCACGCCGACCTCCGCCGCATGCAGCTTGGCCACTTCGATGTTGGTGGCGGATGCGTCGGCGCCGAGCACTTCGGCGCCAAGCCGCGCCATCGGCTCGCACAACAGTCCGCCGCCGCAGCCGATGTCGAGGAAGCGCAGGCCCTCGAACGGCCGCGCCGCACGCGGGTCGCGGCCGAAGCGCGCCGCCACCTGGTCGCGTATATAGGCAAGCCGGATCGGATTGAACTTGTGCAGCGGGCGGAATTTGCCGTTCGGATTCCACCATTCGGCGGCAAGGGCGGAAAAGCGCTCCACTTCTCCGGCATCGATCGTCGATCGTCGGGGTTCTGGCATCGTGTGGTCTCCCGCAGACTCAAAAGTTCAGAGCGCGATCGAGCGCAAAACCGGATACCACTTTTGCTGATCGCGCTCTGGTGCGCTAGGAAGTCGGTCGAGAGCCAGCGAATGTCAAGGCAGCAAATTTCGCCTGTTGCCGTTACGCCTATGCGACAGGCATGCGGGCACGCGCTGCTGCGCTCGTGTGTCGCCTTCGTCGCCAGCTGCAACCGGCGGCACGCCTTGCGAAACCCAAAGCATTTGGCTAAGGAGGCCGCGAATTCAGCGACCGGCCCAGCTGGACGCTCCCTTTCCGTTTTTCGGCAGCCGCTCCGGCACCCAGTCAAAGGCATTTCGCTTCCATGGCGCGCATCGTGATGAAATTCGGCGGAACCTCCGTCGCCGACATCGCCCGCATCCGCAATGTGGCGCGCCATGTCAAACGCGAGGTCGATGCCGGCCATGAGGTCGCGGTGGTCGTCTCGGCGATGGCCGGCAAGACCAACGAGCTCGTGCAGTGGACGCGCGAAGCCTCGCCCATGCATGATGCACGCGAATATGACGTCGTCGTCGCCTCCGGCGAGCAGGTGACTGCCGGCCTGCTGGCGATCGCGCTGCAGAATATGGGCGTCCATGCCCGTTCCTGGCAAGGCTGGCAGATCCCCATCAAGACCGACAATGCGCATGGCGCGGCGCGCATTCTCGACATCGACGGCGCATTCCTGATCAAGCGCTTCGGCGAGGGCCAAGTGGCCGTGGTCGCCGGCTTCCAAGGCATCGGGCCGGACAACCGCATCGCGACGCTCGGCCGCGGCGGCTCCGACACCAGTGCTGTCGCCATCGCGGCGGCGGTCAAGGCCGACCGCTGCGACATCTACACCGATGTCGACGGGGTCTACACCACCGACCCGCGCATCGAGCCGAAAGCGCGGCGGCTGGCCAAGATTTCCTTCGAGGAAATGCTTGAAATGGCCTCGCTCGGCGCCAAGGTCCTGCAGGTACGCTCGGTCGAGCTTGCCATGGTGCACAGGGTGCGTACTTTCGTGCGGTCGTCCTTCGACGATCCCGATGCGCCCGGAATGGGGGATTTGCTCAATCCGCCCGGAACGCTTATTTGCGACGAGGAAGAGATCGTGGAACAGCAGGTCGTCACCGGAATTGCCTACGCCAAGGACGAAGCGCAGATTTCATTGCGCCGTGTCGGCGACCGGCCGGGCGTCGCCGCCGGCATTTTCGGGCCGTTGGCCGAAGCCAACATCAATGTCGACATGATCGTCCAGAACATTTCCGAGGACGGCAAGTTCACCGACATGACCTTTACCGTGCCGTCCGGCGATGTCGACAAGGCGCTTGCCGTGCTCGAGCGGCTGAAGACCACGATCGGCTATGACGTCGTGCAGTCGGAAGCCGGCATGTCGAAGGTCTCGGTCATCGGCATCGGCATGAGGAGCCATGCCGGCGTCGCCGCCACCGCCTTCAAGGCGCTGGCCGACAAGGCGATCAACATCCGCGCGATCACGACCTCCGAGATCAAGATTTCGATCCTGATCGACGGTCCCTACACCGAACTTGCGGTTCGCACTTTGCATTCCGTCTACGGTCTGGATAAGCAGTAGCAGACTGCATGGCCCCGAGAATCGGAGCCGATTTCGGAAAGCACGATGCAGCAGATCGAAAGTCTCAGAGCGTCCTTTGGTGTCCAGGTGGACGCACGGCGCTCTAATTGAGTTGTTGCGTGAGCGCCGGCCGCGGGAGAAACTGCGGCGGGCAAAATGTCCATTGGAGAACAAGCCGCGATGCGTGATACGGCCAGTGGCCCGCGCGTTTTGCTGAAACGGCTCCGCGAGCTCATGCAGGAGCCGCTGGAGCCGCAGGAGCGGCTCGACCGTATCGTGCGTGATATCGCCGCCAACATGGTCGCCGAGGTGTGCTCGCTCTATGTGCTGCGCGCCGATTCGGTGCTCGAACTCTATGCCACCGAGGGTCTGAACCCGAACGCCGTCCATCTGGCGCAGCTCAGGCTGGGGGAAGGCCTCGTCGGCACGATCGCGGCCTCAGCACGACCGCTCAATCTCTCCAACGCGCAGGAACATCCAGCCTTCGCCTACCTGCCGGAGACGGGGGAAGAGATCTACAATTCCTTCCTCGGCGTGCCGGTGCTCAGGGCAGGGCGCACGCTCGGTGTGCTGGTCGTCCAGAACAAGACCATGCGCCACTACCGCGACGACGAGGTCGAGGCGCTGGAAACGACGGCGATGGTGATCGCCGAGATGATCGCCACCGGCGACCTTGCCCGGCTGACCCGGCCCGGGCTCGAACTCGACCTGCGCCGCCCGGTGAGTTTTACCGGCCTGTCCTTCAACGAGGGCGTCGGGCTTGGTCATGTTGTGCTGCACGAGCCGCGCATCGTCGTCACCAATCTGTTCAACGAGGACAGCGATGAGGAGATCAGGCGGCTCGATACATCCCTCGGTTCGCTCCGGCTCTCCATCGACGATATGCTGGAACGCCGCGAAGTCGCTTTCGAGGGCGAGCACCGCCAGGTGCTCGAAGCCTATCGCATGTTCGCCAACGACAGCGGCTGGGTGCGCCGGCTGGAAGAGGCGATCCGCAACGGCCTGACGGCGGAAGCGGCGGTGGAAAAAGTGCAGAGCGACATGCGTGCCCGCATGCTGCACATGACCGATCCGTATCTGCGCGAGCGGATGAGCGATTTCGACGATCTCGCCAACCGGTTGCTGCGCCAGCTGATGGGACGCGGGCCGGACGATGTCGCGGCCTCGCTGCCGAAGGACGCCATCATCGTCGCCCGCTCGATGGGGGCCGCCGAACTGCTCGACTATCCCAGAGACAAGCTGCGCGGGCTGGTGCTCGAGGACGGCGCGGCGACCAGCCATGTCGTTATCGTGGCGCGGGCCATGGGCATACCGGTCGCGGGCCAGATGAGGGGCGCCGTTTCCATGGCGGAAAACGGCGACGCCATCATTGTCGACGGCGAGGAAGGCGCGATCCATCTGCGCCCTCAGCCCGACCTCGAAGCCGCCTATGCCGAAAAGGTCCGCTTTCGGGCGCGGCGGCAGGAGGTCTACCGCGAACTGCGCAAGAAGCCGTCAGTGACCAAGGACGGCGTCCAGGTCGACCTTTTGATGAATGCGGGCCTGGCCGTCGATCTGCCTCAGCTTGCCGAGGCTGGCGCCGCCGGTATCGGCCTGTTCCGCACCGAGCTGCAATTCATGGTCGCCTCGACCTTTCCTCGCGCAGAAGCGCAGGAACGGCTCTACCGCGACGTGCTCGACGCGGCGCGCGGCAAGCCGGTGACCTTCCGCACCATTGATATCGGCGGCGACAAGGTGCTGCCCTACTTCAAGGATACGATCCAGGAAGAGAACCCGGCGCTCGGATGGCGCGCCATCCGCTTGACGCTCGACCGCCCGGGCCTGCTGCGCACCCAGATCCGCGCGCTTCTGAAGGCCTGCGGTGGGCGTGAACTGAAGCTGATGCTGCCTATGGTGACGGAGCTCGGCGAGATCGCACAGGCGCGCGAAATCATCGATCGCGAGGTGCGGCATCTGTCGCGTTTTGCCCATCATCTGCCGACCAGCCTGAAGCTCGGAGCCATGCTGGAAGTGCCGTCGCTGCTGTTCCAGCTCGACGAACTGATGAAGGCCGTCGATTTCGTCTCGGTCGGCTCGAACGATCTGTTCCAGTTCGTCATGGCGGTCGATCGTGGCAACACGCAGCTCTCCGACCGTTTCGATGCGCTGTCGACGCCGTTCCTGCGCGTTCTGAAGCAGATTGCCGACGCCGGGGTGCGCAATCAAACCCCGGTGACCTTGTGCGGCGAACTGGCCGGCAAGCCGATCTCGGCGATGGCGCTGATCGGCCTTGGCTACCGGTCGATCTCTATGTCGCCGGCTTCGATCGGTCCGGTCAAGGCGATGCTGACGGAACTGCCACTGGCCGAACTGGAGACGTTCTTTGACGACAACCTCATGGCGCCGGCCCAGGGGTTGCCGATGCGGGCGCTGCTGCAAGCCTTTGCCGACGACCGCTCCATTCCGTTATAGACTTTCGCCATGATCAACCTGCCCCGCGACCGTATGGATCAAGTCGTCAAGCGTTTCGACATGCTCGAAGCGCAGATGTCGGCCGGACCGGCGGCGGACGCCTATGTCAAGATGGCGTCGGAGTATGCCGACATCCAGGAGATGGTGGCAAAGATCAGGGCGCTGCGCACCGCTGAGGATGAACAGGCCGACTTGCAGGCGATGCTCGCCGACAAAAGCACCGATGCCGAAATGCGGGCATTGGCCGAGGCCGATCTGCCCGAGGTCAGGGGACGCATCGAAGCGCTGCAGAAGGACATCCAAATCCTGCTTCTGCCCAAGGATGCCGCCGACGACAAGAATGCGATCCTCGAAATCCGCGCCGGCACCGGCGGCGACGAGGCGGCTCTCTTCGCCGGCGACCTGTTTCGCATGTACGAACGCTACGCTGCGGCACGCGGCTGGCGTTTCGAAACGGTGTCGGCCAGCGAGGGCGAGGTCGGCGGCTACAAGGAAATCATCGCCACCATTTCGGGCAGGGGGGTCTTTGCCCATCTGAAATTCGAGTCCGGTGTGCATCGTGTGCAGCGCGTGCCGGCGACCGAGGCCGGCGGGCGTATCCATACCTCGGCGGCGACGGTTGCGGTGCTGCCCGAAGCGGAAGAGGTCGACATCGACATCAGGGCCGAAGACATCCGCATCGACACGATGCGCGCCTCGGGTTCGGGTGGCCAGCATGTCAATACCACCGATTCGGCGGTGCGCATCACCCATCTGCCGACCGGCATCATGGTGGTGCAGGCGGAGAAGTCGCAGCACCAGAACCGGGCGAAAGCCATGCAGATCCTGCGCGCCAGGCTTTACGACCTCGAGCGCAGCAAGGCTGACGAGGAACGCTCCGAATCGCGCAAATCGCAGGTCGGTTCGGGCGATCGCTCGGAGCGCATCCGCACCTATAATTTCCCGCAGGGCCGCGTCACCGACCATCGCATCAATTTGACGCTCTATAAGCTCGACCGGGTGATGATGGGCGAACTCGACGAGATCGTCGACGCGCTGGTCGCCGATCACCAGTCGAGGCTGCTTGCCGATATCGGTCTAGATGGCTGACAGTCTGCCCGGGACGCTCGGGCCGCTGCTGAAAGCGGCGAGGGCACGCCTTGCCGCGGCCGCAGTCGTCGATCCGGCGCTGGATGCAAGGCTGATCGTCGAACATCTTTCCGGCACGACCCGCACACAAGCCATCGCCGATCCCGAATGCACGGTCGATGCGCGCGCGGTTGGCGCGATCGATGCAGCCTTGAGGCGGCGGATCGCCGGTGAGCCGGTGCATCGCATCCTCGGCTATCGCGAGTTCTATGGCTTGCGCCTGTCGCTGTCACCGGAAACGCTGGAGCCGCGACCGGACACCGAAACGCTGGTCGAAGCGGTGCTGCCTTTCGTTAAGGCGACAGCGGAACGGCAAGGCGAGTGCCGCATCCTCGATCTCGGCACCGGCACCGGCGCCATCGCGCTGGCGCTGCTCAGCGCCGTTCCGGCGGCGGTCGCTACCGGTGTCGATATTTCGCAAGGCGCGCTGGTAACCGCCATGCGCAATGCCAGGGAATTGGGGTTTGCCGACCGGTTCCAGGTGCTCAAATCCGACTGGTTCGAAAAAGTTTTTGGTCGATACCATGTAATTGCCGCTAACCCTCCCTATATAGCATCCATAGACATTGAAAATCTGCAGGACGAAGTCCGCGATTTCGATCCACGCCAAGCCCTCGATGGCGGCGTGGACGGTCTGAGTCCCTACAGGATCATCGCCGCCGCGGCGGCAGGTTTTTTGGAAGCCGAGGGCAGGATTGCGGTCGAGATCGGCCACACCCAACGCAAAGAGGTCACGGACATATTCTCCGCAGCCGGCTATACGCCGGCGGGGGTATTCCGCGACTTTGGCGGAAACGACAGGGTTCTGATCTTTGAACTGACAAAGCCTTGATGCAGTGCAAAAAAAGCGCTTGGCAAGGCCGGGGAATGCGGCTAGGGTCGCCTTAACCGGATGAGACGAAGCAGGCAGTGCTCTTAGCGATTCGGTTTCCTTGGAAATAGCTGCCTTCTTGCGCAAACGACGCCCAAGCTTCGTGCGGGAATCGTCCGGCAAGTTGATGTAACCGGAACAGGATGACACGTGGCGCCAACGCAATCGATGCGGGCGAACGCCGGTGAAGAGACGAAACGGCTGGCTGCATGAGCGCCTCCGTTCGTGAAAAAGTTTTCGAAAATTTCAAAATGAAGAGAGTCGAATGAGGCCACAACAGCAGAACAGGCGCATGCGCGGTCGCAACAACAATGGCGGCGGCAATAACAACAACAACCGCAAAGGCCCAAATCCCCTGACGCGCAACTACGAGAGCAACGGTCCGGATGTGAAGATCCGCGGATCGGCTCAGCAGATCGCCGAAAAATACGCAACCCTTGCCCGTGACGCGCAAAGCTCCGGCGACCGGGTGATGGCGGAAAACTATCTCCAGCACGCCGAGCACTACAATCGCATCATCGCTGCCGCGCAGGCGCAGCTACCGATCCAGAGCGCTCAGCAGAATCGCGACGATTTCGACGATGACGGCGACGAAGATCGCGACGAGTTCGACAATGCCGGCAACAGCAATGTCGGTGAGACTGCGGCTCCGGTGGTCAACCATGGTGCCGGCCCGCAGCCGGTCATCGACAGCACGCCGGCCGAGTTGGCGCGCGATAATCGCGACAACGGTGGGCGCGATACTGGTGGGCGCGACAACAATGGTGGCCGCCATCGCGACCGTCGCCCTAATGGCGGCTACGGCCAGCGCGGCGAGTATGGTGCGCGCGGCGAGCAGGGCGGACAACGCGACGATCAGAACCGGCGCGGCGATCAGAGCCGGCGCAACGAGACTCCGGTACAGAACGAGACGCCCGTACAGGCGGAAACTGTGTCTCCGGTCGAGCCTGTTTCTGTGGCAGAACCTGCGCCGCAGTTCGGAAGCTTTTCGCCGGCGGCTCTCGCTGCCCAGGCCGAGATGAACGAAGCAGCCGCCGAAAGCGGCGCTGTCCGCCGCCCCAGGCGTCCGCGCCGTCCGCGCGTCAATGCTGAGCAGGTGGATGGCGGTAACGACAATGCTGGCGCCGATAAAGGGAATGCAGCGCCGGCGGAAGACGCTGGCGGCGAGCCCGCCATCATCGACGTCAACAACTGATCGAGCAAGGCCTCAGACATTCTTGAACGGCGGAGAGAAATCTCCGCCGTTTTTATTTTGTGCGCCCGCGGAATATTATCCGTCCACCATTATCGGCACGTCTTGAGGGTCCGTGGCTTGTGCCCCATATCTCGCGTGAACAGGACCCGGCTCGAACGAGCGGGTCCGTCACCGCAATCTGATCCGGTGCCGCAAAGCGGGCCGGTGACGGAAGGAGACAGATATGAACCTTGAAAAATATTCCGAGCGCGTGCGCGGCTTCATCCAGTCCGCGCAGACCTTGGCGCTCTCGCGTAACCACCAGCAGTTCACCCCCGAACATATATTGAAAGTGCTTGTCGACGACGATGAGGGCTTGGCCGCGTCGTTGATCGAGCGCGCCGGCGGCAGCGTCCGCGACGTCAAGCTTGGCGTCGAGACGGCACTTGAGGCAATGCCCAAAGTGGAAGGCGGCAACGGCCAGCTCTATCTGGCGCAGCCGCTGGCCAAGGTGTTTTCGACCGCCGAGGAACTGGCCAAGAAGGCCGGCGACAGCTTCGTCACGGTCGAGCGGCTGCTGACGGCGCTGGCGGTCGAGAAATCCGCCAAGACCGCCGATATCCTCACCAAGGCCGGCGTGACGCCACAGGCGCTGAACCAGGTGATCAACGACGTCCGCAAGGGTCGCACCGCCGATTCGGCGAGCGCCGAGCAGGGCTATGATGCGCTGAAGAAGTACGCGCGCGACCTCACCGCCGACGGCCGCGCCGGCAAGCTCGACCCGGTCATCGGCCGCGACGACGAGATCCGCCGCACCATCCAGGTGCTGTCGCGCCGCACCAAGAACAATCCGGTGCTGATCGGTGAACCCGGCGTCGGCAAGACGGCGATCGCCGAAGGGCTGGCGTTGCGCATCGTCAACGGCGACGTGCCGGAATCGCTCAAGGACAAGCAGTTGATGGCGCTCGATATGGGGTCGCTGATCGCCGGTGCCAAATATCGCGGCGAATTCGAGGAGCGGCTGAAGGCGGTCCTTTCGGAAGTTACCGCTGCCGCCGGCGGCATCATCCTGTTCATCGACGAGATGCACACGCTGGTCGGCGCCGGCAAGGCGGATGGCGCCATGGATGCGTCGAACCTTCTGAAGCCGGCACTGGCACGCGGCGAACTGCACTGCGTCGGCGCGACGACGCTCGATGAATATCGCAAGCATGTCGAGAAGGACGCCGCCCTTGCCCGCCGCTTCCAGCCGGTCTTCGTCAATGAGCCGACCGTCGAAGACACCGTCTCCATCCTGCGCGGCCTGAAGGAAAAATACGAGCAGCACCACAAGGTGCGCATCTCGGATTCGGCGCTGGTCGCGGCAGCGTCGCTGTCCAACCGCTATATCGCCGACCGGTTCCTGCCGGACAAGGCCATCGACCTTGTCGACGAGGCCGCGTCGCGGCTCCGGATGCAGGTCGATTCGAAGCCCGAAGCGCTCGACGAGATCGATCGCCGCATCATGCAGCTCAAGATCGAGCGAGAGGCGCTGAAGGTCGAGAAGGACGACGCGTCGAAGGACCGGCTCGCCCGCCTCGAAAAGGACCTTTCCGCTCTGGAAGAGGAATCGACCGAACTCACTTCGAAGTGGCAGGCCGAGAAGCAGAAGCTCGGGCTCGCCGCCGACCTGAAGAAACAGCTCGATGAGGCGCGCAACGAGCTCGCCATTGCCCAGCGCAAGGGTGAATTCCAGCGCGCCGGCGAGCTTGCCTATGGCAAGATCCCGGAGCTCGAAAAGAAGCTGACGCAGGCCGAGGCACAAGACGGCAAGGCCGGCATGGTCGAAGAGGTGGTCACCCCCGATCACGTCGCCCATATCGTGTCGCGCTGGACCGGCATTCCGGTCGACAAGATGCTGCAAGGCGAGCGTGACAAGCTGCTGCGCATGGAAGACGAGATCGGCAAGCGCGTCGTCGGCCAGGGCGAGGCGGTGCAGGCCGTGTCGAAAGCCGTTCGCCGTGCCCGCGCCGGCCTGCAGGATCCGAACCGGCCGATCGGCTCGTTCATGTTCCTCGGACCGACGGGCGTCGGCAAGACCGAACTGACCAAGGCGCTGGCCAGCTTCCTGTTCGACGACGAGAGCGCCATGGTGCGCATCGACATGTCGGAATTCATGGAGAAGCACTCGGTCGCCCGGCTTATCGGCGCGCCTCCCGGCTATGTCGGCTATGAGGAAGGCGGCGCGCTGACCGAAGCGGTGCGGCGCCGGCCCTACCAGGTCGTGCTGTTCGACGAGATCGAGAAGGCGCATCCGGACGTGTTCAACGTGCTGCTGCAGGTGCTCGACGACGGCCGTCTGACCGACGGGCAGGGCCGCACGGTCGATTTCCGCAACACGCTGATCATCATGACGTCGAACCTCGGTGCCGAATATCTGGTCAATCTCGGCGAGGACCAAGACGTCGATGTCGTGCGCGACGAGGTGATGAGCGTCGTCAGGGCGTCGTTCCGGCCGGAGTTCCTCAACCGCGTCGACGAGGTGATCCTGTTCCACCGGCTGCGCCGGCAGGATATGGGCCGCATCGTCGAAATCCAGCTCAAGCGGCTGGAAAACCTGCTCGTCGATCGCAAGATCACGCTTTCGCTGGACCAGGAAGCGATCGACTGGATGGCGGCCAAGGGCTACGATCCGGCTTATGGCGCGCGGCCGCTGAAGCGGGTGATGCAGAAGGACCTGCAGGATCCGCTGGCGGAGAAGATCCTGCTCGGCGACATCCTCGACAATTCGACCGTCAAGGTCACGGCAGGTTCCGACCGGTTGAACTTCCGCTCGAAGCCGACGGTCGTGGCGACCGAAGCGGCGGCCTGATTCGGGGCCGCCACATAAATTAAACACTAAACGGCGGGGCGTAGATGACGCTGGATGATTATAACAGCTTCTGCGCCTCGCTGCCGTCGACGAGGCATGTCATCCAGTGGGGCGGCGCCCATGTCTGGAAGGTAGGAGCCAAGGTCTTTGCGATCGGCGGTTGGAGCGAGGGCAAGGAGCCGTTCGTCACCTTCAAATGCTCCGACATCGCTTATGACATCTTGAAGGAACAGCCGGGCCTTCGGCCAGCGCCCTATCTTGCCTCACGCGGCATGAAATGGATCCAGCGCCAGACAAGCCAAAGCATGGACGATGACGCGCTGAAGGACTATCTGCGCGAAAGCCACCGCCTTGTCGTGCTCAAGCTGACGAAGCAGGCGCGCAAGGAATTGGGACTCGCCACCTGCTAATTATGTTGCCGCCACCGCCAGAAATCCGCCATCTTCATGCCCGGTTCATGTTGGAACCTTATGGTCGGCAACTGATTTGCTGGCGAAGGGGTTCGCCTGCCGCATAGGCCCGAAAATCGAATTCGATTTTCGGAAAGCATGATGCGGGAGATCTTGAGTGTTGGAGCGTCCTTGCGTCCGAACGGGCGCGCGGCGCTCTAAAAAGATAACGCCGGGCGGCGGCAATTACGGACCGGAGAATTTGGCCAACATGTTCCGCACGATCTTCACCCTTTCGGCGCTCGCCGCCGGGCTGCTTTCTTCGAGCGCGATCGCCGCGCCGACGGAAGACATCGCGCCGCGACCTGCCCGTGCGGCCGATGCCGGTGGTGTGCTGGTCGCCCAGAACGGCGATTTCGACGTCTACTACGACGCCAGAGGAAACCGCGTCATCGTCGATGTGGAAACCGGCCAGGTCCTCGCCATCCAGCCGCCGCAGACCAGGTTCGACCGCCGCGCGCTCCGCCGCGAGCGCTTGCGCAATCTCGGACCGGTCGAGGATGATCGGTATTATCTCGACGATCCGGAAGACGCGGCGCGCTTGCGCCGCAGGCAATTGGAGGAGGAAGGCCTGATCGTCATACCGCCGGTCGACGAAGTCATACCGCCGGTCGACGAATACGATCCCTACAGCGACAATTCGGTGGAAGCTTTTCCCGAAGCACCGCGCGATGACGGCAGCTATGGCAACGATTTTCCGGAAGCGCCTCAGCCGATAAAGCCGCGCACCGTCAAGCGCCAGCCGCTCGATGAGGCTTCGATCGAACCGGTCGAGCCGACGGCGCCAGGCGACCAGGCGGCACTGCCGCCAAAGATCGGCGGCAAGACCGTCACTGATCCGTCGCTTTCACTCGGTGCACGCCAGGATGTTGCTGCGTTGCAAGTGCTGCTCGACCGCGCCGGCGCTTCGCCCGGCGTCGTCGACGGGCGCTTCGGCTCGAATGTCGACAAGGCGCTCGCCGCCTACAATGAGATCACCGGCAGCAATCTGCGGTCGACCGATATGGTCGGCATCCAGGCAGCCCTTGAGCAATCCGGCGGCGATGCCTTCGCCTCCTACAGCATCACGCCCGAGGATGCGGCCGGTCCCTATGTCGCCTCGGTGCCGGAAGACTACGGCCAGAAGGCGCAGCTCGACCGGCTGAGCTACACCTCCGTCACCGAAGCGCTGGCCGAGCGGTTCCATATGGACGAGAACTATCTGAAGGCGCTCAATCCGGAAGCCAATTTCAACCGTCCCGGCACGATCATCAAGGTCGCCAATTTCGGCAGGCTGGTGGCGGAGCCGGTGGCGCGCATCATCGCCGACAAGGGCAAGAAGCAGGTCCGCGTCTATAACGCGTCGGGCAAGCTGATCGCGGCCTATCCGGCCACCATCGGCTCGGCGGACACCCCTTCGCCCACCGGCACGCATGCGGTGTCGCGGGTCGCGTTAGATCCGAACTACACCTACAATCCGAACATCAATTTCAAGCAGGGCGAAAACAACAAGATCCTGACCATCCCGCCGGGCCCGAACGGCCCCGTCGGCTCGGTCTGGATTGCGCTGGACAAGCCGACCTACGGCATTCACGGCACACCCGATCCCTCCAAGATTGGTAAGACCGAAAGCCATGGCTGCGTGCGGCTGACCAATTGGGACGCGCGCGAACTGGCAAAAATCGTGTCGCCGGGCGTCACGGTGGAATTCATCGAGTGAGCGCCATCGTGAAGGAGCCGTGGTCGGTGCCATAAAGGTCCCGATCCTGTTCTGGGTTCAACGACAGCAATCCTCTGGCCGGTTGTTGCCGTCAGCTCGGAGGTCTAAGCAGGCTGCATGAAGTCTCCAAGCGAAGCCGCTGCCATCTCCCTGACCGGCTCTCTTCGAGCCGATGCGTTTTGCCCGCAATCGCGGCGCAGGTTCGTGCTGATCGCGGCGATCCTGGCTTCTGCGCTTGGCTTCATCGACGGTTCGATCCTGGCCATCGCCACGCCGGCGATCCGCGTCGATCTTGGCGCCAGTTTCGCCGAGGCGCAGTGGATTTCAAATTCCTATGCGCTGACGCTGTCGGCTCTCATCCTTGTCGGCGGCGCCGCCGGCGACCGTTTTGGCCTGCGGCATGCTTTCGTGGCAGGCATCGCGCTGTTCATTGCCGCCTCGCTTGCCTGCGCGGTGGCGCCGAACCCGCCGGTGCTCATTGCGTTTCGCGCCATTCAGGGAATCGGCGCCGCCATCATGGTGCCGGGCAGCCTCGCCATTATCGCCAAGGCCTATCCGAAGAAGGAGCGCGGCAGGGCGATCGGCATCTGGGCGGCGGCCTCGGCGCTGACGACGGCGCTTGGCCCGGTGCTGGGCGGCGTTGTCTTGTCGGCCTTCGGCGACGCCATCTGGCGGGCGATCTTCGCGATCAATCTGCCGCTCGGACTTGTCTCGATCTACCTTCTGCTCGCCAAGGTCCCGGCCGACGCACCGACGGAAAAGCGCAGCCTCGATCTCGGTGGCGCTGCCCTCGCCACCTTGGCGTTCGGCGCGCTTGCCTACGGCTTGACTTCGATGAGCAGCGAAGGCGAGGGGCAAATGTCCGGCCCGAGCATCGCCGCCGGCGCGGTGCTGCTCATCGTGTTCATCGTCTTCGAGCGCCGGCAGCGCGAACCAATGATCGATCTCTCGCTGTTTCGGGTCGGCGCTTTCGCCGGCGCCAATGTGGCGACCTTCTTTCTCTATTTCGCACTGTCGGCCAACCTGTTCTATCTGCCGATGCTGCTGATCGCCGGATGGGGGCTGAGCGCGGCCGAGGTCGGCTTCATCTTCCTGCCGCTGTCGGTATTGATCGCGCTGTTGTCAGGGCCGGTCGGCCAGTGGTCCGACCGGATCGGTCCGCGTTTTCCGATCGCCAGCGGCAGTCTTGTCGTCGCTGCCGCCTTTGCCGGCCTTGCCTTGCTGGCCTATGCCGGCATCCACAGTTTCTGGTGGGGAGTGTTTCCGCTGATGGCGCTGATGGGGCTCGGCATGGCGCTGGTCGTGTCGCCGCTGTCGACGGCGGTGATGACGGCGGTCGAGGACAAGGATACGGGCGCTGCTTCGGGAATCAACAATGCCGTCTCGCGCATCGGCGGCCTGATCGCGGTGGCGGCGATGGGGTCATTGGCGGCCTGGGTCTATGCGGCAGCGCTGAACACCGGTGCCGCATCCGGCATTCCGGGTTTCGGCGAACCGGCGCCGGCGGGCCTGGCGCCGGATCTCGATACAGCAAGGCTTGCCGCCAGCGACGCAGGCTTCGCGGCCGTCGCCTTGGCGACCGCGCTGCTTTGCCTGCTCTCGGCGATCGTGGCGTGGATGACTGTTTCCGGTGAGCGACTGCCATGGCCGCGTGGATCTGAGACTCGGCAGAGCTGAGGTGCCCGGAAGGCTCCAAGATCAGCTCAGCCTTCGATCTTGGCGCTCGCGACCTTCAGCGAATCACTGTCTTCCTGTTTGAGCAGTTCATCGATGCGCCCGCGCTCCCGCTTGAAGGCGACGAGGTCGTCGCCTTTCAGCACCTTGCCGACCGGCAGGCGAACACGCATCGGATCGACTTTGGTGCCGTTGACGATCAGCTCGTAGTGGAGATGCGGACCGGTGGCGAGGCCGGTCTGGCCGAGAAAGCCAATGGTCTGGCCTTGGCGGATGCGGACGCCCGGCGCGATGCCTTTGGCAAAAGCGCTCTGGTGATTGTAGGAGGTCTCGTAGCCATTGGCGTGGCGGATAATGATCTGTTTGCCATAGCCGCCGGCCCAGCCGGCCTTCTCGACGACACCATTGCCGGCGGCGATGATCGGCGTGCCGATGGAGGCTGACCAATCGACGCCGGTGTGCATGCGCACATAGCCGAGGATCGGATGCCTGCGGGCACCGAAGCCGGAGCGAAATTTTCCCGCGGGCAGGGGATTGCGCAGCAGGAACTGCTGGGCGCTGCGGCCGTCCTCGTCAAAATAGTCGGTGCTGCCGTCCTGCATCTGGAACCGGTAGAAATTGCGCGTCGTGCCGCCGAAGCTCGCCGAGACATAGAGCAGCTCGGATTCGTCGGATGCCCGGTCGTCGCCGTCCGGCTGCGAGAACAGCACCTCGATGCGGTCCGACGGATTGAGCCGCGACTGGAAATCAACACCGGACGCCAGGAGCTTGATCAGCCGCTTGGTCATCGCCTTGGACATGCCGTAGGAGTAGGCGGCGCGATAGATGCCATCATAGACGTTCGGCAGATTGCCGCGCACCACCACCGGCGGCGAATCGTCGAACGCGGTCAGCAATTCGGGATTGGGCTCCGGCTCCTGCGCCGGCACATATTGGCCGTGATCATCGAGCGCGATGGTGACGATATGCTGAGCCCTGTCGTAGATGCCGGTGCGAACGACCTTGGCTGCGTCGCCATGGACCTCGAGGCCGACGCGCAGCACGGTTCCCGCCTTGAGTGCTGTCGCATTCAGCAATTTGGCGATCGCGTCGGCCATGCCGGTGGCGTCCTCGCCGGTATAGCCCGAATCGGCGAAGGCCTCGACGATGTTGCGGTCCCTGGTGAAGGGGATGATCTCCTCGGCGAAAGCCGGCGCCTGATCGTCGGGGGCAGCACGTGGCGACACCGAGACGTTTTCCGGGACGATCCTGACGTCGTAGGAGCCGGCCATGCTCTCAGCGAACGCATCGCCGAATCGCTGCGGGTCGACATAATGCAGCGACGCGACCTGCACGGCGCCGTCGCTCAGACCCGTGCCGGCCTGGCGCACCACCTTTTCCACCTCGTCGGCGGACAAGTCACTCTTTTCGTCGAAGGCCGCCGACTCGATCGGGAAATCGACCGTCTTCAGGCTCATCTCGCTTTCGACCTTGGCGCCATAGATCTGGCCGGCGGCGGCGGTCGCCGGCTGACCGACATTGCCGTCGCGGTCGTCACCAAACACCTGCATCGGGTTGAAAGGCGGATAGGCGCGGCTGGTCGCGTGCCCGGCGGCAAGCGCCATCTTGATCTGCACGAAAGGCATGGTGTGGATGACGTCGCGGTCGCCGACCTTGGTCACCATCGACACTTCCATGCGCCGTCGGTCCTTGGCCTTGGCGATCTGGCGCGGCGCTACCAGCCTGGTGGTCTTGGCGATCTCGCCGGAATCGTCGCCTCTTGCAAGGCTGATCAGTTCGGCGATTTCGGGCGGCGTTGCCAATTGCTGACGGCCGTCAAGGGCCGCGAACAGTGCCACGCCCATCAGCACGCTCGACGTCACGCCCGTCAGAAAAGTGCCCGACAGCCAGCGTGCCGAAACCTCGCGCCGGTCAGGCGGGCCACTGCGACCGTCCGCAATCAGCGGCGGCTCGTTGCCGAGTTCGGCTATGACATTTTCCGTATCTGGCATCCAGAAAGGCTGCTTCTTCCCCGGGCGGGACGGCTTGTCGCTTTTGTTGTGGCCATGACATTTGCCTGTCACGGCGGGCGAAGTCAACGAAGCGCCTGGCTTCGGGCGAGATCCCCAGTCATACTTCTCTCTTAGTGACTCTCTTACAGTCTTTTACAAGGGCGCCGTGCCGGTGGTGCATGCGCCTGCTCGTTGGCCTTGGTGTCAAACCGCAATACGGCGGCAATAGGGCTCCGTGGTGGTAGTCGGCTTTGTTATCCCCATGCCGCCGCGGAAGTCGGCTACCGAAAGTCGGCACCGCAATCTTTCGTCGCAAAAAATTCAAAAAAGACCGAAATCGTTGTTGACACTTTGGACGCCTGCCGACTATATACGCCTCACCAACGAGGGCGGCGCGCCGCTGGCGACGAAGAAGTTCGCTTCTAGATCTGCCCTCTGTGAAATTCAAGAGAGCCGCGTGAGCGACACTCGAACGGCCCCGAGCCACAAGCGTACGGGCCACGACCTCGCGTCTGCGATGTCTGTTCTTTGACAATTGAATATTGAAGAAAGAGAAACGTGGGCGGCAGAGTCCTGCTGAACCT